>JBOFSX010000001.1:0-2543 GCA_051651765.1 Anaeroplasmataceae bacterium
GAAGATGATGAAAAACAAGACTTTGTTAACTATACATTTAAACCAAAAGAAAAACTATTTGAAATTCAAAAAGATGCAGATGGTATTTATAATGTAGTAGGTGCGGGACTTAAAAAAATCGTTGAAATGACTGATTTAAATAGAGAAGCATCTGTAATTAGATTTACTAGACAACTAAGATCATTTGGTGTTGATGATGAATTAAGAAAACTTGGAGTTAAAGATGGAGATATCGTAAGAGTTTTCAACTTTGAATTTGAATTTAAAGACTAAATTTTAATAATAATTAACTCATTTAAGAAGCATAAAAAATTATGCTTCTTTTTGCTTTATATTTCTTGTAAATAATTGACAAATAATGAATATAATTCTATAATAATAAACGATACAACAAATAAAATTGAAAGAGGATATATAATGAAAAAATTTAGTGTATTAAATCGTATTGCTCAAGTTGGAGTTGTAGCTGTAGTTCGTGCTGAAAACGAAGAAACAGCAGTTAAAATCTCATCAGCTTGTATTAATGGTGGAGTTCCTGCTATTGAAGTTACATTCACAGTTCCAGGTGCTGACTCAGTTATTAAATCTTTAAAAAATACTTTTACAGATGAACAATTAATCGTAGGTGCTGGAACAGTTTTAGATTCAGCTACTGCACGTATAGCTATTTTAGCTGGTGCTGAGTATATTGTTTCACCAGGATTTGACTTAGAAACTGCAAAATTATGTAATAGATATCAAATTCCTTACATGCCTGGTTGTATGACAATCACTGAAATTTTAAAAGCTATGGAAGCAGGATGCGATATAGTTAAATTATTCCCAGGAAGTTTACCTGGACCAGATTATGTAAAAGCTGTTAAAGGTCCTTTACCTCAAGCTAACATAATGCCAACTGGTGGAGTAAGCTTAGATAATGTTGCACAATGGATTAATGCAGGAGTAATAGCTGTTGGAACTGGATCAGATTTAACTGGACCAGCCAAAAAAGGTGATTACGAAGGTGTTACTAAATTAGCAATTCAATTTGTTGAAGCAGTTAAAAAAGCTAGAGCTAACAAAAAATAATTAACCATAATCGGAGAATATAATGGGAAAAATAATAACATTTGGAGAAATAATGTTAAGACTTTCAACACCAGATTATACAACAATCAATCAAACGCATTCTTTTTTAGCTAATTATGGTGGTGGTGAAGCAAACGTAGCTGTTGCTTTAGCACATATGGGTCATTGCACTCAATTTCTTTCTAAACTACCTCCTAATCAATTAGGAGATGGAGCTATATCACATTTAGGTTCTAATGGAGTAAAAACAGACTTTGTAGTTAGAGGTTCTACTACAATGGGTATATACTTTTTAGAAACTGGATTTGGTGGTAGACCAAGTAAAGTAATATATAATAGAAAACATTCAGCTATTACAAGAGTTCAATTAGATGAGTTTGACTTTCCTAAGATATTTAAAGGTGCAGACTGGTTTCATGTTAGTGGTATTACACTAGCTTTAAATGAAAGAGTTAAAATAGTGGCTATTGAAGCTTGTAAATATGCAAAAAAACATGGTATTAAAGTAAGTTTTGATTTTAACTATAGAGCCAAACTTTGGACTATAGAAGAAGCAATACCAGCATATTTAGAAATTATGCCTTATGTAGATGTTGTTTTTGGTTCATTTTTTGATGCAAACACTATATTAGGAATACCATTAGATGATGGACTTGAAGAAGCTACAATGTCTGAAAAAAGAAAAAATGTATTTCCTAAATTAATTAAAAAGTATAATCTTGATTATGTCTTTGGTACAGATAGAGTTGTATTTAGTGCAACAGAAAATTCTTTAGCTGGTTACTACTATACACAAAAAAGTTGTGACTTAACTCAACCAATTAAATTCAATATTTATGATAGAATTGGTGGAGGAGATGCCTTTGCATCAGGAGTTATTCATGGTTTATTATTAAACTATAAAGATCCTGAATATGCTGTCAAATATGGGTTAAATACAAGTGTATTAAAACATACTATTTATGGTGATGCTTGTGTATTATCATGTGAAGATATAGAAGAATTCATGAAAACTAATGGAACTGCTGAAGTGCAAAGATAAGGAGTAAATTATGATTATAGCAAAATTAAAAGATATTAAAAGATATAAAGGATTAACAAAAAATATTGATACTGCAATTGATTATGTTTTATCTACTGATTTACATAATTTAGCTGTAGGTAAATATATTATTGAAGAAAATCAAATTCATATGATGAGAGAAAGCTATATTGCAAAAAATATTGAAGATACTTTCTTTGAGACTCATACAAATTATATAGATATTCAAATAGTATTAAAAGGACAAGAACTATTTGGTTTAACTGATGAAACAAATAAAACTCTTGTTGAAACAACTCCTTATGATCCTGTTAAGGACATAAGAAAATTTAATGAAAAAAGCATTAGATCTGTTAAAGATGCAGTATGGACTGTACTTGAAGATGGATTTGTTGTAGTATTCCCTGAAGATGCTCACTGTCCTAAAGTTGAC
>JBOFSX010000002.1:0-3330 GCA_051651765.1 Anaeroplasmataceae bacterium
AAACCAGTAAAAGAAAAAGTTGAAAAACCAACAAAAGAGAAAAAAGAAAAGCCGGTAAAAGAAAAAGTTGAAAAACCAGCAAAAGAAAAAAAAGAGAAACCGGTAAAAGAAAAAGTTGAAAAACCAACAAAAGAGAAAAAAGAAAAACCGGTAAAAGAAAAAGTTGAAAAACCAACAAAAGAGAAAAAAGAAAAGCCAGTAAAAGAAAAAGTTGAAAAACCAATAAAAGAGAAAAATAAAAAGAAAAATAAAAGAGAATTTGAAGATTTAGATGAAGAATTTATGAAAAATGATAACTCGTTTGATGAATTTGATGATGATAATGACTCTCAATATGATGAAACAGACGACTTTAATAATGAAGATGAATCTAAAAAGAACGAAGAAAAAGAAGTTAAAGAAAAAAGAAAGTCATTTATAGGAAGTTTTTTTAGACATATTTTTTCTAACTTTAAACCTCTTAATTTATTGTTAGTTTTAATTATTGGTGGAATAGCTATTTACTACATTTATCAATACAACTCAGAAGTTGATAAAGACTTTTATATTAGAATGGGAATAGTTATAGCGTCGACGTTAGTCGCGTTTATAATTACTGATATTTTAATTATTTTATATAAAAGAAAAACTGCCAAAGATGTTGCTGATTTAACAAGTAAAGTTTTAGAGCAATTAGACTTTTACGACGAACCAAGGAAAAAAAATAAAAAGATCAAGAAAAACGATTCTTCATGTATTGAGTACGCTTTCTTATTAGCGGTGACTGTAAGTTTGATTTTAGTTTACTATTTTGTTGATTTTTCAGGAGATAAGATCAATGATAAAGTTATACCTTTAACAATTATTTGTGTTATTTTTGTTTCTATAATTGTTTTTGTTACTCTATTTATTGTACTTGTCAACAAACACAGTACAAAAAAAGCAAAAAGTTTTGTTCCTAAGGTTTTTGTTAATAAAAAATATAGTTTCTTATTTGAAAATTTTAGAATATTTAATTTAATAATAGCTATCATTTTTTCTGTTATATTAACTTTATTCTTTGTTAAATATGAAACTGCAACCTTATTATATAGTTTTATTATTCCTTTAATTATGGCTGCATTATCTGGTATTATTTTATTTGTTTTACTAGAATTGATTTGGTCTGTATTATTTCCGATTATAATGTATATGAAACCGGAAACAGTATATGTTACAAATTATGTTTATAATGAAAATGAAGTATTCGAAATACCGGTAATACACAAAAATCATGCTGATGAATATTTGTTTGGAGATGAAAATCAAGAAAATGAAGACGAATCACATAACTACTTAGGTGTTAGTAACATTAATTTAAAAGAAAATGTTGAAGATTATAAGGATGTAGTATTCCCTGTAGACCATCAATATATCAAGAAAAGTATCGATAATAAAGATGGATCGAAAACCATCACAATATATAACTATAGCTTCCAGGCAATGTTGTCAGTTATTAGTCCTGACTTGTTAAATATTTATTTAGAATTAAAAAATTATATTTTATCTAGGAATAATACACATTCAGTTATTGAATGGACCAACGAATCTTTTTACTTGAATGAAAATAAAATAATCTCAATACTATTGTCTGAGAATTCAATCTTAGTTAAGATAGTAAGTAAAAAAGTTAACTCTACCGTGAAGTATATTGATTATAATATATCTAACCATGACGACCTTGAGAACTTAGAGAATGCATTAATTGAACTTTTAGACAATAATGCTGAAAAAGAAAATTATCAAAAAGTAGAATTAGACTTAAATGAATACACTATTGAACAATTACTAAATGATAAATTAATATATATTGTATATCAAGAAAATATATTACCAAATAACATTCCTGTTGAAGAAACTAAAGTAATAGAAATTCAAGATGAAGAAGAAGAAGAAGAAGAAGATGAAGAAGAAGTTGAGGAAGATTCAAAAGAAGAAATTCATGAAGAATTAGAAGAAGAAAACGATATTATTGTTGAAGGAACTCATTCAGGTTTTAATTCACCTAAAATTTTATTTAAAAGAAGTTTTCTTTCTAAACTTTGTCAATTAGATGAAGAAACACAAGATTTCTATTCTCAAGTAAAAAACAAATTACTTTCATATCAAAAGGTTAATTCTAGAGTTAGTTGGAATTTTGACACATTTAATTTTGGTAGAAAACAACTAGTTAAAATTACTGTCAGAGGTAAGACTTTATCTTTATCATTAGCTTTAAATCCTAATGAGTTTATTGAGAGTAAATATTATTTCCAAGATAGGTCTGATCAAACAAAATTTATACATGTTCCCATGAGAATTAAGGTTAAATCAAAAAGAGGATTGAAATACGCTATTGAATTAATTGACATTATGATGGAAAAGAATGAAATTAAAGAAAAATTTATACATGATTATATAGATTATAAATTACCATATAAATCTGATAAAAAGTTAATCGCAGAAAATTTAATTAAAGTATTAGAATAATTTAAAAAAGACCAATATATTTTGGTCTTTTTTATCCATATAAATACATGAATGTTTTGAAGGGGAGTGAAGTAATGAAACATAGAAGAAATACAAGTCAGCAAAAATACATCATAGAAGAATTAGCTGGTCGATTTGATCACCCAACAGCTCAACAAATTTTTGAGTCATTAAAGCAAAAACATGAGTTTATCGGTATAGCTACTATTTATAGAAATCTAAACAAATTAGTTGAAGAAGAACAAATAAAAAAAATAGTTACTCACGATAGCATTACACATTATGATAAGCTTCAAAATGATCATATCCATCTTATTTGTAAAAAATGCAATATTATATATGACGTACCTTTTGAGTCACTTATTAATAAAGAAGTTCCTAAACTTCTGAATTTTAAAGTTTCATACCAAGACTTTCATATTAATGGTTTTTGTGAAAATTGTAACAATAATGAGTAATTATATATTCAATGTTTGAAGTAAGGAGGTTTATATGCCTAAGATTGAATTTGTTATTAGTGAAGGTGTTGCATTAGGTGAAGTTAAAAAAATCCAGTTTACTGAAGCGTCATATAATAATTCATTTACTACAGTGGATCATGAGATATCACTCTTTTCTAACGCACTTATAAATTCTATAAATAGTTTAACGGATATAATCAATAACTCATCAATTTTGGAAAAAAATGTACTGGATGTGCATTTGATGATTTTAAATGACCCTAATATGAAAAAGAAAGTTATTGATCATATAACAAATAATAAGGTTTCCGCTGAAAATTCTGTGTGTTTAGTGCTTGATAAATACTTAGAGAATTTAAAAAAAACTTCAAATGAATATCTT
>JBOFSX010000003.1:0-4210 GCA_051651765.1 Anaeroplasmataceae bacterium
ATATCTTAGACGATGAAGAACAAGTGTTAAATTTACAATCAGGTACAACTTTTCATAATAACATTAGGCCGACTGATATTAATGTACATAAGTTAGGGATATGTATTCCATCTAATTGTGTAAACTATGAAGAATTTAAGACGAATATTCATAAAAATGAGAAAGTGTTTGTCCAAAAACTGGATTCGAATTTTAATGCGTAAAACAATCGGACATTACTCAAAAAAAACATTTTTGAATACTTTTTAAATTTATTTATTATTTGTCTCAAAGTGTTGACTTATACTATATAAAAATATATAATAATAAACGGTACAATTTCAATATCCACAAATGCCCTTAATATAATTTAAAAATTTAAGGAGGAACTTCTATGAAAACTTATATGGCAAACAATCAAACAATGCAACACAATTGGTATATTGTAGACGCTAACGATTTAACTTTAGGTCGTTTAGCTACTCAAGTGGCTTTTCTTTTAAGAGGAAAACACAAACCAACTTACACTCCTCACGTTAACTGTGGAGACAATGTTATCGTAATTAACGCTGACAAAATCAAATTAACTGGAAATAAATGGCAAGATAAATTATACCACAGACATTCAGGGTATAACGGTGGTTTAACTACTGTTAATGCTGAAACTATGATGGAAAAATTTCCTACTAGAATGGTAGAAAAAGCTATTTATGGTATGTTACCTCATACAAAACTTGGTGATGTAATGAGAAAACAACTTTATGTATATGCTGGTGTTGAACACCCACATACAGCTCAAAAACCAGTAGAATTTAAAGTTAATGTATAAGGAGAATATGTATAATGGCTAAAAAAGTACAATACTTAGGTACAGGACGTCGTAAAAGTTCTGTTGCACGTGTTATCTTAACATCAGGTACAGGAGTAATTACAATCAACGGAAGAACTTTCGAAGATTATATTCCTTCACCAGCAACTAGATTAGACGTACTACAACCTTTAGAACTAACTGAATCAACAAGCAAGTTTGATGTTTTTGTTAACGTTTTTGGTGGAGGTATTACAGGTCAAGCAGGTGCAATCCGTTTAGGAATCACTCGTGCATTAATGGAAGTTAATGCTGACTCTCGTGCTATCTTAAAACCAGCAGGTTTAGTAACACGTGATCCACGTGCTAAAGAACGTAAAAAATACGGTCTTAAAAAAGCTCGTAGAGCACCTCAATTCTCTAAACGTTAATCTTATTTACATAGCAAAGTAGAAATTGAAATATAAAAATCAGAGGAGCTTCTAACCTCTGATTTTTTTTTATAATAAAATAAGGAGAATCTTATGGATATCAATAAATATAATAACTTCATGATTGTAGGTGATACTATAAATTGTGAAAAATATGCATATAAAATTAAAGATAGATTAATTAAACTTAATAAAAATATTCACTGTGTCCCTAAAGAAATTAAGGACATTAAATCAATTACTGATTTAATTGAAGTAATTGTTTTGTGTATTAATCAAGTTGCTGGCATTAATTTATTAAAAGAGTATAATAAACATGTAGAGTTAGTAGTTATTCAACCAGGTGCAGGTTCAACTGAAATTGAAGAATATTTAAAAGCTAACAATATACAGTATATTAATGACTGTATACTAGTAATGACAAATAATTTATGTGAGGTGAAACAATGATTAAAGACGAATATTTTGTACTATATAACAATGTTAAAATTCCTAAAGTTGGTTATGGTACGTGGCAAGTAAAAGATGGTGAAGAAGCCTATAATTCTGTTTTAGAAGCTATCAAAACAGGGTATACACACATCGATACTGCAAGAGTTTATGAAAACGAAGTAAGTGTTGGTAAAGCAATAAAGGATTCTAAGTTTAAAAGAGAAGATTTATTTATAACGAGTAAATTGCCATCAACGATTAAATCATATAAAGAAGCGTTAGAATCTTTCGAGGAATCGCTTAGAGATTTAGATTTAGATTATCTTGATCTTTATTTAATTCATGCTCCTTGGCCATGGAATAATATAGGACAAGATTGCTCTAGTGGTAATGTTGAAGCGTGGAAAGCGATGATTGAATTATATAATCAAGGCAAAATTAGAAGTATAGGAGTTTCAAATTTTCTAGTTAAAGATATAAAAGTGCTAATTGATGCAACTGGTTTTAAACCTATGGTAAATCAAATTATATACTTTATTGGAAACAGACAAGATGAAGTAACAAATTATTGTCAAGAAAATGATATTTTAATTCAAGCATATTCACCGTTAGCGACTGGTGAAATTGCTGAAAATGAACTTTTAATTAAAATTGCAGAAAAATATAATAAATCTGTAGCTCAAATATGTATTCGTTATTGTTTAGAAAAAGGAACTCTTCCTTTACCTAAATCTGTTAATAAAGATAGAATTAAACAAAACATAGATTTAGACTTTGTAATAAGTGATGAAGATATGAAATATTTAGATTCATTACACCATATAGCAACGCCTAGACCTCTACGAGACTAAAGTTAAAAGAAGACATTTATGTCTTTTTTTAACTTTTTTAAATTTATAATTAATTTAATTTACTTTTGAATTAAATAGATGTATAATAGTTAGCGTGCTAAACATTATATTTTGAGGTGATAAATTGAATAATAAAAGAATAGGTTATTACATGAAAGTGATAAGCATTGCTAATACTAAACGTATAAGCAATAGTCTTAAAGGTTCTGATTTAACTTGTCAACAAATGGAAATACTTATATATATATATAAGAATAGTCATTTAAATATTCACCAAAAAGAAATTGAAAACTTTTATTCATTTAAAGCTTCTTCAATTTCAGGAATATTAAAAAGATTAGAACAAAATGATTTCATTAGTAAAGTTCAAGGAGATGATTCAAGACAAAAAATTATTAAGTTAACTGAAAAGTCGCTTAGTATAATGTCTGAAGTAGAAGAAAACAGGATCAAATTTGATGAACAGTTGCTAAACGGTTTTAGTGAAAAAGAAATCTCTGAACTAAGATCATATTTAGAAAGATTAAAAAACAACATTATTAAGGAGGATAAAAAATGATTTCAATAATATTAAGAAGTTTAAGAGAATATAAAGTACCATCACTACTTTCTCCTTTCTTCGTAACGTTAGAAGTAATAATGGAATGTACGCTACCATTTATTATGACTATGTTAATTAACGAAATACAAAATGATAAATCATTACAACAAATAGGAATTTATTCAGTAGTATTATTAGTGCTTGCTGCATTTTCATTATTATTTGGGATTTTATCAGGAACATTTAGTGCTAAAGCTGCTTCAGGTTTAGCTAAAAACTTAAGAGAGGATATGTATAAAAATATAAATAACTTCTCATTTGCTAATATAGATAAATTTCATGCTTCAAGTTTAGTTACAAGATTAACTACTGATGTTACTAATGTTCAAAATGCATATCTAATGATAGTAAGAGTAGCGGTAAGAGCGCCTTTAATGTTGATATTTGCTAATATTATGGCATTTATTATAGCACCTAATGTTTCATGGATTTTCCTAGTAATGATTCCTATAGTAGGATTTATTTTAGTATTCATTATTTATAAAGCATTCCCATTATTTAACAGAGTGTTTAAAAAATATGATATATTAAATCGTAATATTCAAGAAAATATTAATGGTATTAGAGTTGTAAAATCTTATGTAAGAGAAGACTATGAATTTGAAAAGTTTGAAAAAGCAGCTGATGATGTTTGTAGAGATTTTACAAAAGCTGAAAAAATAGTAGCATTCAATACGCCGTCACTACAATTTTCAGTATATGTTTTAAATGTATTAGTAATTACTACATGTACATTATTAATTGTAAATTCTGGTGGAAAAGATCTAGGTCCTGGTGAATTATCAAGTTTACTAATATATGGTATGCAATCACTTATGGCACTAATGATGCTTTCAATGGTATTAGTATTAATTATAATAGCATTCTCTTCTGCAAAAAGAATTGTAGAAGTTTTAAAAGAAGAATCAACATTAACTAATCCGGAAAACCCTATTTATGAATTAAAAGAAGGAAGTGTATCTTTTGATAAAGTATTCTTTAAATATGAAAAAGATGGACATAGTGATGTTTTAAAAGATATTAATATTAATATCAAACCTGGTGAAACAGTAGGTATAATTGGTGGAACAGGATCTGCTAAAACTTCATTAGTAAATCTTATTTCAAG
>JBOFSX010000004.1:0-6410 GCA_051651765.1 Anaeroplasmataceae bacterium
GAATTACTAGAAGAAAAATAAGTATAACTGTTGATTCGCAAAAAAGCACATATGGTGATGATATAAAGGAAATGACTTATAGAGTCACAACTGGTGTACTTGTTAATGGAGATACTATAGCATCTATTGGACATGTAGAGCCTATCTTGCCATCAGGTGTTAATTTTCCACCTTCTGGAACTTATTTTGCTACATTTGTACCAGTTCAAGGAAATGGTAATTATGATGTCACTGTCTCAAATACCAACACTAGAACTTATGAAATTGAAAAAAGACAAATCACTATTAAGTTCAACAATGTTAGTTCAGTTTATGGTAATGCATTAGCTGAGTTTACTTACGTATTTCTAAACGGAACATCTGCTGTTGAAGGTGATAAATTATTTGATTTATCAACAAATGCAAAACCAAACTCTAATGTTGGAACATATAGTGCAACAGTTAGTAATAAAAATAGTAATTACATTATAACGATTAGTAATTCTCATTTGAATATTTATGAT
Source organism: Anaeroplasmataceae bacterium (assembly GCA_051651765.1). Classification (GTDB taxonomy): domain Bacteria; phylum Bacillota_I; class Bacilli_A; order Acholeplasmatales; family Anaeroplasmataceae; genus JBOFSX01. Next base: position 504 of record JBOFSX010000004.1, read on the forward strand.
ATTACTAAAAGACCAATATCAATTAGCATTGATAGTAAAAGTTCTATGTATGGTGAAACTTTAGCTGGATTAACATATAGTGTTAATAGTTCGATTGGTATTATTGGATCTGACAAAATTGGAACTTTGGAAACAACAGCTAAATTTAATTCAAATGTATCAACATATAAAATTACATTTACACAAACTAATAATAATTATAGTATAGATGTTGTTAATAATGGACAAAATTTGTATTCAATTACTAAAAGACAAATGTCAATTAGTATTGATGGTAAAGAATCTATGTATGGTGATGCTATAACTGGGTTATCATATAGCGTTAATGGTCAAGTTGATGTTATTGGATCTGATAAGATTGGAGATTTAAAAACAACGGCTACAGCTACTTCAAATGTTGGAGAATATAAAATTACATTCACACCAACCCATAACAATTATAGTATAAATGTTACGAATAATGAGCATAATTTGTATAAAATTACTAAAAGAAAAATTACACTTAGTATTGATGAAAAAAGTTCAATTTACGGTAATAGCTTAGAAGTTCTAACATATACTGTAACCAGTCAAGTTGATGTTATTGGATCTGATAAAATCGGTGTATTAACAACTACTGCTAAACCAGGGTATAGCGTAGGTGAATATTCTATTTCTTTTGGACCTAATAACAATAATTACGATGTATCTGTTCCAAATAACGGTAACGAATTATATAAAATTTTAATACGAGAAGTTACGATTAAAATTGATGGCAAAGACTCGACTTATGGTGATACTTTAGTACCTTTAACTTACACTGTTACCAGTTCAAATAAAGTTATTGGATCTGACGTAATTGGAATTCTAGAAACTACAGCTAGTAACACTTCAAATATAGGTTTGTATATAATTACATTTACAGAAACTAATAATAATTACAAAATAACAGTTCAAAATAATAATGATGAATTGTATCAAATAAAGAAAAGAGATATTAGTATTAGAGTTAATCTTGATTCAAGTCAATATGGAGATAGTCTGAAAGATTTAGATTATAAAATTGTTGAAGGATCTTTAGGAAACCCTAATGATATTATTGTATCACTTGAACATATAGCAAAATCAACTTCAAATATAGGTACTTACGGTTTTAAAGTAATAGATGAAAATTCGAATTACAACGTTAATGTGCAAAACAAAGACTATACAGTATATCAAATTACTAAAAGAGAAATAAATATGACTATTTCAGAACATAGTTCTATTTATGGAAATCAAATTATTGTTTCTAATTATACTATTACTAGCGACAGAAAAGTAATAAAAGGAGATTATATAGGAAAATTAAGCACTGATGCTACTAATATTTCAGATGTTGGATTCTATAATATTTCATTTAATGCGTCGAATATAAACTACAAAATTGATATTTCAAATCAAAACGCTGCTATATACCAAATAACTAAGAGACCAATATCTATAGTAGTTGAAAACGAAGAGAGCATTTATGGTGATGAAATAAAAGAAATGACTTATGAAATTTTTAATGGTGAACTTGTAAATGATAATCACGTTTTAGCTAAAATCATTTCTAAAGCAACTTCAAGCACAGAAGTTGGAGATTATGGTTTTACAGTTTCGGAAATTCACCATAATTATGAAGTTGATGTTCATAACATAAATGATAAAATATACAAAATTACTAAAAGAGAAGTAACTATAAGCATTGATGCAGTTAGTTCTCAATATGGTGATGAACTGGCTGAACTAACATATACACTTACTAGTGATACTCCAGTTCTTCCAAATCATATAATTGGTACTTTAACTACTAAAGCTACGCCTAAAAGTAATGTTAATTTATATTCAATTACATTTACTTTAAATAATAAAAATTATGAAGTAACTCCTTCAAATAATGATGCTTTACTATATTCAATTGAGAAAAGAGATATTTATGTATCAGTTTCATCAAATTCGAGTGAATATGGAGATCCTGTAAATGAACTTGACTATGAAATTTTTTCAGGTACTTTAGTTGAAGAACACCATGTCCTTTTAACTGCAAAAACACTTGCAACTTCAAAAAGTAGTGTAGATACATACAGTTTTACTTATATTATAGAAGACAGTAACTATAATGTTAAAGTTATTAACGAAAATGATTATATTTATGAAATAACACAAAGAAATATTGAAATTACAATTAATGAAGCAAGTTCCGCATTTGGTGAAGATCAAGTGAAATTATCATTTGAAGTAATGAGTGATAAAGGTATTGTAAATAATGATGTTATTGGTAACCTATATTCAGAAGTTAATAACACAACACCAGCAGGAGTTTACCCAATTACATTCAATAAAACAGATGCTAATTATTTTGTTAATGTAACTAATGATGGTGATGATTTATATAAAGTGTTAAAAGCTAGAGTGATTATAGAAGTTGTTGAAGCATCAAGCGAATATGGAAATGATGTTGAGAATTTAACTTATAAAATTATTAGTGAAAATACTGATATTTCTGAAACTTTAATTACTGCTAGAACTTTAGCTACTTCAAGTAGTGAAGTTGGGTCTTATGGATTTACTTATCAAATTGAAGATGATAGTTATGCTATTACAGTAAATAATGAAAATGAATTAATCTATAAAGTTGTTCCTAGAGAAGTTGAAATTGAAATAGAGGCTAAATCAAGTATTTATGGTAATCAATTAGTAGAATTAAAATTTAATTTTATAAATGGTACTAATGCAATTGGTAATGATGAAATTGGAAATTTAACAACTGAAGCTACAATGCTTTCTAATGTTGGTGAATATGCAATTACTTTTAATAAAACTAACAAAAACTATAATGTAACTGTTTCTAATAACAATGCATTAATTTATGAAATTCAAAAAAGAGCAATAAGTATATCTGTTGATAAAAACTCTAGCCAATATGGTGAGGAGACAAATGAACTTACTTACTCAATTGTTAATGGTGATTTAGTAGATTCAAAACATATATTAATTACAGCTAAAACTTTAGCTCAATCAAATAGTTTTGTTGGTGAGTATGGTTTCTTAGTTGAAATTGAAAATAATAACTACGATATTACTGTAATTAATAAAAATGATAAAATTTATTCTATTTTAAAAAGAGAAATTGCTATTGAAATAGATGCTGTTTCATCAGTTTTCGGTGAAACAATGGCTAAATTAACTTTTGAAGTAGTTAGTGATAAAGGTATTGTAAATAATGATATTATTGGTTCTTTATATGCTGATATTACATTAACTACTCCAGTAGGAAAATATGCAATCACTTTTACTCCAAATAATAATAATTATAGTGTAAACGTTAAAAATCAAGGTGCCTTAATATATTCAGTTGTATTAAGTGCTATTGAAATCGTAGTTGATGAACAATCAAGCCAATATGGTGATGAAATTAAAGAATTAACATTTAAAGTTATGGGTGATGAAACTGGTCAATTTGATAATATTATCAAAGTAGTTTCTAAAGCAACTAATACTAGCCCAATAGGTCAATATGGATTTACTTATACAATTGAAGATAATAACTTTGCTGTTAAAGTATTAAATATAGATGCATTAGTTTATCAAATTACTAAAAGAGATGTAACTATTGATATTCAGGCAAGTAGTTCAGTTTATGGTAGTGATTTATCAGACTTAACTTACAAAGTTAGAGAAGGATTTACAATTATCGGAAACGATATATTAGGAACATTAACAACTGACGCTAGTAATATATCAGATGTAAATAAATATGCTATACATTTTAAAGCAACAAATGACAACTATGAAATAACAGTTTCTAATAATTCAGCTGAATTATATGAAATTACAAAAAGAAAAATTGATGTAACAGTTGAGCCGAATTCAAGTGTATACGGTGATCAAATAAAAGAACTTACATACAAAGTTGTTGAAGGTAGTTTAGTAGAAGATAATCATATTTTAATATCTGTACATGCTGATGCGACAACTGCTTCGGGTGTTGATAAGTATGGATTTAAAGTAACTATTGAAAATAATAATTACGATATTACTGTAACAAACCCTGAAGATAAAATTTATGAAATAACTAAAAGAGATATTACAATTACTATCAATAAAGCTTCGTCAATATTTGAAGCCGAACTTTCTGATTTATCGTTCGAAGTTGTGAGTGAAAAAGGTATTGTAAATGGCGATACTATAGGTACACTATATACTCCAGCTACAAATATTTCACCAGTTGGTACTTATGAAATTACATTCACACAAAATAATACAAACTATATAGTTGAGGTTACTAATAATGGTGCTGAATTATATTCAGTTGTTGAAGGTGTTATTTACGTTAAAGTTATAGCTGCTTCAAGCCAATATGGTAATGAAGTAAATAAATTAACTTATGAAGTACTAGACAGTAAAAGAAATATTCCTAACTTAATTACAATAACTCCTCTAGCTACTTCAACAAGTGAAGTAGGTACTTATGGATTTACATACACTGTTGAAAGTTCTAACTATACTGTTGTTGTAACTAATAAAGATGACAAAATTTATGAAGTAAAAGAAAGAGAAGTATCTATAACTATAGATAACGTATCTGTTGAATACGGAAAAGAATTACCCAAATTCACATATACAGTTAACGGAAATGTTAATGTAATTGAAGGTGACGTAATAGGTGAATTTACAACTAATGCTATGGATTTATCTACTGTTGGAGAATATACAGTTACTTTTACTTCATCAAATAAAAACTATAATGTTGAAGTTTCAAATAATGGAGCTATATTATTTGAAATTGCAAAAAGAAAAATAAGTATTACAGTAACACCTAATTCAAGTCAATATGGTGATGATGTTAATGATTTAACTTACACTATTAGTGAAGGTGAGTTAGTATTTGAAAATGATATATTAATCACTGCTAAAACTGTAGCGACTAATAAAGATTCAGTTAATACATATGGATTTACTGTATTTATTGAAAATGATAATTACGAAATTACTGTATTAAATAAAGATACTCAGGTTTACTCAATAACTCAAAGAGAAATTGAAATTGAAATTCAAAGTTCGTCTTCAGTATTTGGAGAAGTTAAAGCTGAATTATCATTTAATGTAACAAGTGTAAAAGATATTGTTAATAATGATATTATTGGTACATTATTTACTGAAGCTAATGAATCATCATCAGTAGGTAAATATGCAATTACATTTACTAAAACAAATGAGAACTATAAAGTGAAAGTTTCTAATAACGGTGAATTGTTATATTCAGTTGTTTTAAGTACTATTAAAGTAAAAGTTGTTGCTAATGAAAGTCAATACGGAGATAAGTTAAATGCTTTAACTTACATCATTGTTGGTGAAGATCATGGAATAACTGAAACTTTAATATCTATCAAAGTTAATGCAAATATGTTTAGTGATGTAGGCACTTATGGATTCACATATACGGTAGAAAGTTCTAACTATGCTGTTGAAGTAACCAACAAAGATGAAAAAGTTTACAAAATAACGCCGAGAGCTATATCTATAGAAATTGAAGAAAAATCAAGTCAATATGGTGATGATTTAGCTGAATTAACTTATAAAGTAACAAGTGATAAAAAAGTAATTGGATTAGATGTTATTGGTACATTAACAACTGATGCATCAAACTTGTCAGACGTTAATAAATATGAAATTAACTTCGTTAAAACAAATACAAATTATTTAGTTGATATTTCTAATAATGATAAAGAATTATATGAAATAGTTAAAAGAGATATTTCTATTAGTATTGATGACAACTCAAGTCAATATGGTGATGATGTTAATGATTTAACTTATACAGTAGTTGATGGTAAATTAGTTGATAAAGATCATATTTTAGTTACAGTAACTACTAAAGCTAACAACACTAGTATTTTTGGT
>JBOFSX010000005.1:0-2324 GCA_051651765.1 Anaeroplasmataceae bacterium
CACAAGATGGATTTAATCCAAAGAATTTTGGAAAACTATTAACACATTATACTAAGATAGATGAATACAAAGTAAATAATAAGACAATAGATGTATGGGGTGAAAGTACTATTGGGTATCTTCATTTGTCAGCATTTCTTGGATAAATAATGTAAATAAAACTTGAATTAATTTGATAAATATGTTATAATAAATTATAGAAAAATAAGAAAACAAAAGGAGTGTTGCGAAATGTGTGTTTGGACAGCTTGTGGAAAAAATGTGGAATTACCAAAAAAAGAGGAAAGAAAATTAATGTGGCAAGGAAACCCAGATGGTGCTGGTGTTTTCTGGACAGAAAACAATACTGTTAAATATGCTAAAGGATTTATGAAAAATGAAGCATTTGAAAAATTCTTATCAGCTCTTGAAAAGAGAATTGATTTAACGGCTGAATCTGTTGTGTTGCATTATAGAATATCAACTACAAAGTCTACAAGTAGATGTCAGACTCACCCGTTTCCTATTACTAATGATATTAAGAAGATGGGTAATTTAAAAGGAGAGGAAGATGTGGTTTATTGCCATAATGGTAGTATGAATAGTTTCTATGACTATTTTAGATACACCTCTGATACAATGAATTTTGGATTGCTGAACTTGTCAAGAATGAAGATGATTGATAAAGAATTTTATAAAAAGAAAATGTATCAAGATTGGATTGAAGAACTTACATCATCAAATAAAGACAGATATAATAGATTCTGTTTCTTAGATAAAAATGGTGAGATACATACGGTTGGTGATGTTTTATCAGATGAATCTGGAAGGATTTATTCAAATAAAGACTATGAGTTCACAGCTGGATGGGTTGATAAGTATATGAATGCTTATTATGATGTTAAACAAGTTGATTTACTAGTATTCGGAATTAATACTGTTTATAAAAATGGAGTTATCAATGTGCTTGAAAAAGACGGAAGTCAATATGAACATTATGACACGATAACTAGAACATGGAATAATGGTAAATATGCGATAGATAAGAGCTGTAATGTCTATATTTATGACAAAGAATTAAAAAGCTTTGAATTAGTAGAAGAACTTGCAATCCTTGATGATTTCACAACTCAATTAAGGGCAGATGTGTCGACTCTGTATACAAAAGAAGATGTTTATACATACAAACCATTTTGTAGATAGGATTTGACTTTGTAAATATTGTGTGATATAATATATTTGTAGGTGGCGATAAGCTACCTACAAACAAAAATAAAGGGAGTGTTTGACATGGGAAAAATGATAAATAGATTTGAGATAGGTAAAACGTATATAGAAAATAGTAATGATAAAACAGCATTATGGTTATTCATAGGAGAATATATTCCATACTCTAGTATTGTTTCAGTTAATAAATTCATCAAAGTTATTTCTCGTTTTGGAGATTATAATAAATATACTGCTGACGAACATACAGGCATGAGAATTTCATCTGATAGCGAGTTTATAAATAATATAGTAGAATGTTCGGTAACGAGTTATATTGAGAAGTTTATTAATAAAGATAATTACAATTGTTTTGTAGCTATGCACAAACTAATACAAGAAAATTATAATTCTGATATAATCGACAGCTTTATTGCATTAAACAGTGATTTGGATTTAATTCCAAAAGAGATTGTTAGTAAAAAAGTTAGTTATAGTGGCTCATTTAGGACATATGAAGAAATTCTTGATTATGCTAAATCAATCGGAGCTTATGGAAAATATTTAGTATTTGGATATGTTAAAAAAGTTTTCTTACATCTTACAAATGAAGCTGTAATTGAATCCGAAGAGAATGGTCATATAGGATTTGCATTATTTGCAGATTATGATACATATGGCACACTTGGTTCTTATACTTACACTATGACAATGCAGAAAATATATTCATCATTCAATGTTGTTGATGAAGAATATGTTATTGATTTTTTAAAAAATGCACAGACTCCATCTGATATTAGATGTGAAGATATTTATTATAACAGAATAATGAGAAAGGTTTATGACGGATATTATATATGTAGAGAATGTGGTTCTTTACATAGAGAAGTGAAACAGCATACTGTTTATGATAAAGACATGGAATATATTAAGACAAAAGATATATGTAATGAATGTTATATGACTATATACAGAGAATGCCCTCATTGTGTAGAGGAAAAAAATGACAGAACTAGAACGTCTACTAAACATATGGAATATGTGGCAAATGAGGATAACGATATGATTTATATATGTAAAGAACATCACAAAAAATTATATATATTATGTTCTAACTGCCACGACTATTCATTAGCTGA
>JBOFSX010000006.1:0-11496 GCA_051651765.1 Anaeroplasmataceae bacterium
AAGTTTTAATTCTTTGCTATATTTTAATTTTCGACTCATAAAAAAATACCTCCAAAGTAGACGAATAATTATTGTAACTAAATCATTGATTAAGTTTCCTTTAATTATTTCGATTGTCTACTTTGGAGGTATCACATCATACGCACATCCTTTTTTTTTATACTGTCATGAATATTGGAAGAACTATAGGTTTTCTATCAGTTGCTTCTTTAATTAATTTATTAAGTAAATCTATTAAACCTGATTTAATAGTAGTTAAATTTGTTTTCTTAGCAAGTTCATTTGTTACATAAACTTTTGCACTATTAATAAACGATTTAGTAAGAGCTTCATTATCTTTCATATAAATAAAACCTCTTGATACAATTTGTGGTTCTACACAAATAGCATCTTGTGCTTTATTTAATGTTATTACTATAGAAAATAATCCATCTTCACTTAATGTTTTTCTTTCTTTAATAATAGCAGTATCGATATCACCAATACCTGTACCATCTATATAAACATCACCTGCATGAATATGAGTTGATACTCTAGCAGTATTAGAAGTAAGAGCAAGTACATCTCCATTTTCTAATACAAAAGTATTTTTAGGATCACATCCACAATCTATAGCTAAATTAGCATGTACCTTAAGCATTCTATATTCACCATGAACTGGCATAAAATATTTAGGTTTTAGAAGTGTATGCATAAGTTTTAATTCACCTTGAGCAGCATGCCCTGATGTATGAGTATCATTAATTAAAGAGTGAGTAATAACATTAGCTCCACCTTTAAATAATAAGTTAATAGTTTTATTAACACCAGCTTGATTTCCAGGAATTGGACTAGAAGAGAATATTATAGTATCTCCTGGTATTAATTTGATTTGTCTATGGCTACCATTAGCAATTCTACTTAAAGCTGCCATAGTTTCACCTTGTGATCCTGTACATAATAAAGTTATTTGATCTGGTCTATAGTTATTAATTTCATTAGCTTCTATAAATGTACTATCAGGAGCTTTTATAATTCCTATACGTCTACCTACTTCAATAGTTTTTTCCATAGATCTACCAAATATAGCAACTTTTCTTTTATACATATAAGATGCTTCAACTACTTGTTGTACTCTATACATGTTAGAAGCAAAAGTAGCAACAACAATTCTTGATGTTATATTGCTGAATAATTCTTTTAATGAATCTCCAACTTTTCTTTCACTAGTAGTAAATCCTTCAACTAAAGCATTAGTACTATCAGCTAGTAAACATAAAACACCTTCTTGACCAAGTTTAGCTAGTTTTAAAAACTCAGCACCTGGTCCCATAGGAGTAAAGTCTACTTTAAAATCCCCTGTTAAAAATATATTACCTTGATCTGTTTTAAATACAATACCAAACGAATCTGGTATAGAGTGATTTAAACCAACAAAACTAACATCAACTTTTTTAAAGTTGAATACTGTATCAGAATCAAAATCTATAATCTTAACATTCTTAATATCTTTATGTTCTTGTAATTTGTTTTTAATTAAATCTAGGGCAACTCCACTTGCATATATTACTGGTATTTTAACTTTCTTTAAAAGAAATGGTATACCGCCTATATGATCCTCGTGACCATGAGTTATAAAAAGGCCCACAATTCGTTCTTGATTTTTTACTAGAAATTGGTAATCAGGAATTACGTAATCTACACCTAGTAAGTGTTCATCTGGAAATAGGATTCCTGAATCAACTACAAATAGTTGATCTTGATAATCGATAACATACATGTTTTTACCGACTTCACCTAATCCTCCAAGAGCAAAAATACCTATTTCATTTTTACTCTTAATATTAATATTATTCATTTATTTAATTGCCTCCTTATTTTATGTAATTTTATACATTGTTATTATTATATATCATATTAATAAAAATTACTATTAAAACAAGTATTAGATTTATTTGTATATTGTTATAAATATACAAAAATGATAAAATATTTTTATTACATATTAAAGGAGGCTTACAATATGAAAGCATCACAAATGTTAATTTCTACACTTAAAGATGCTCCACAAGATGCTAAAATTCAAAGTCATATTCTTTTGATAAGAGCTGGTTTTATTAAAAGCATAGTAGCAGGAGTTTATAACTATTTACCTTTAGGTTTAAGAACGTTAAAAAAAATAGAAAAAGTTATTAGAGAAGAGTTAGATAATTCAGGTGCTCTTGAAATATTATCATCTGCTATGCAACCTAAAGAGTTATGGGAAGAAAGTGGAAGATGGAGTAAATACGGAAAAGAGTTGTTTAGATTTCACGATAGACATGATAGAGATTTTTGTCTAGGGCCTACTCATGAAGAAGTGTTTACTAATTTAGCTAAAAACTTAATTAAATCAAGTAAAAACTTACCACTTAATTTATATCAAATTCAAACTAAGTATAGAGATGAAGCTAGACCTAGATTTGGTTTAATAAGAGCTCGTGAGTTTATTATGAAAGATGCTTATTCATTTGATAAAGATGAAGAAGGATTAGAAGCTAGTTATAAATTAATGTACGATACTTATTCAAGAATTTTTGATAGACTTGGAATTAAATATAAAATAGTACTTGCTGATACAGGAGCTATAGGTGGTAAAGGTAGTCATCAATTTATGGCATTATCTGAAATAGGTGAAAGTGATATTTTATACTGTGATTCTTGTGATTATGCTGCTGATATAGAAACCGCTGATGCTATTTGTACATTAAAAGAAGATAAACAAGCTTTATTAAAACTAGAAGAAGTAAGTACCCCTAATGTTAAAACTATTGAAGAAGTATCTAAATTCTTAAATGTAGATAAAACTAAAGTATGTAAAAGTATAGTATATAAAGATACTTTAAATAATAAATTAGTTTGTGCTATTGTTAGAGGAGATAGAGAAGTTAATGAAATCAAACTTATCAACAAATTAGGTATTGCTGAAGCTTTCTTTGAAATGGCTAGTTTTGATGATATTAAAAGTATTAATTCTGTACTAGGTTTTGTAGGACCAGTTGGATTAAATATAGATATTTATATAGATACAGAAGTATCTATCATGAAAAACATTATAGTAGGAGCTAATAAAGCTAATGCTCATTTAATTAATGTTAACTATAATAAAGACTTTAAAGCTAATGTTTTAGATTTAAGAAAAACTGTAAAAGGAGATAGTTGTCCTTGTTGTTCTAAACCTCTTAATATAGACAGAGGTATCGAAGTAGGTCAAATATTTAAATTACAACAAACTTATTCTAAATTAATGAATTGTACATATACTAATGAACTAGGAGAAAATATACCACTTTCTATGGGATGTTATGGAATTGGTGTAAGTAGAACTTTAGCTAGTATAGTAGAACAATACTCAGATGAATATGGAATGAAGTTTCCTTATGATATAGCGCCTTACCATGTATCTATAGTACCAGTTAAATATGAAGATCCTATTCAACAAGAATTAGCTATTAAAATATATAATGATTTAAAAGCTAAAAATATTGAAGTTATTTTAGATGATAGAAATAATGGATTAGGATATAAGTTAAAAGATTGGGAATTAATAGGTATTCCTTATCAAGTAGTAATAGGTAAAAAAGCTAATGAAGGTATTGTTGAATTTAAAAATAGAGATACTTTAGAAAAAATAGAAATAAGTGCTAATGATGTTTTAAATCATATAAACAAAAAATAGAATCCATTTGGATTCTATTTTTTATTTATTATATTGTTTTTTTATGTCTTCCATAATTTCAGAAGGTACATACTTAGAAATATCAGCACCAAATACAATTAACTCTTTAATCGCAGAAGAAGAAACAAATTGATTTTTACTTGAAGGAAACATAAGTATAGTCTCAACGTTAGGATCTAGATCCTTATTGTATTGGTACAACGTAAACTCATTTTCGTAATCTTGATAATTTCTTAATCCTCTTACAATTAAGTTGATGTCATTTTTTTTGCAATAATAAACAATCAAATCATCCGAAAAAGAAACTTTTACATTTGATAAATGTTTTGTAACTTTTTTTATCATTTCAACCCTTTTATTAACAGTGAATGTAGATTTTTTTCTTAAGTTAAAAGAAACTAGTACATGCACTTCATCAAAAGTTTTTGCAAGTCTTTCTATTATATCTAAATGACCATTTGAGATTGGATCAAAAGATCCTGGATAAACAACTTTGCGCATAAAATCACCCTTCACTAATATATTTATATAATATCATAATTTAATCAATAAATTAATTAAAATAAATATAAAGAAAAATGTAAAACATACTTTACAATTGTTTTATATGTGGTAAAATACAAATGTATAACATACTTTACATTTATATTTGTAAAAAATATGTTTATGTATAATTTTATTAGGAGGGATATAAAGAAGAATATGAAACCAAATGTTTTAATTAGTTATGATTAATGAACATTACTAATTTATAATATTAATTATTATGAATTAAATACATATTAATTTAAAATATAGTTACTATTTTAAATATAATAATAATTTTCCTGAAAAGTAAAATACACTTTACATTTAGTGTAATTGTGATAAAATTATGTTAGATGATAGATTAGATCTATTCATTTAATACTGAGGTAAATTATGATTAAAAAAATTATTTATTATTCGTCTGAAGATGAAGATTTTGATGGGGTAAATATTACACCTATTAAAATAGATAAAGATTATAAATATATTCAAAAAGGATTAAAATATAAAGTAACAAGTTTTATAGTATATAGAGTTATCGCTTATCCAATTGCAGTATTTTACTTAGCATTTAAACATGGTTGGAAAGTTAAGAATAAAAAAGTCTTAAAAGGGTATAAAAATAAAGCTCTTTTCTTTTATGGAAACCACTCAAGTCAAGGAGCAGATGTTACAATACCTTCAATGATTTTTAGAACTAAAAAACCGTATATTATTGCTCATCCAAATAATGTAAGCATAAATGGTTTAAAGTACGCTGCACCTAGGCTAGGAGCAATACCTTTACCAGATGATAGAGATGCGACTAGAAACTATAATAAAACATTAGATATGTTAGTTGAAAAAAATAAAGTTATTGTAATATATCCTGAGGCTCATGTTTGGCCTTACTATACTAAAATTAGAAATTTTAAACCAACGTCTTTTAGATATCCAATTAAATACAACACACCAGTGTTCTGTTTTACAAATATCTATAAAAAAAGATTAATAAGAAAAAGACCTAAAATGATTACTTATGTCGACGGACCGTTCTTTTCAAATCCTAATCTTGAAAACAAAGCTCAAGAAATGGACTTAAGAAATAAAGTATATGATGCAATGAATCAAAGATCTAAATTAAACGAAGTAGAATTTATTAAATATATCAAGAAAGAGGAGTAGTATGATTAATTTATTATTCGCTGGTAATGAGAAAGTTTTTGATGGTGTTTTAACATGTTTATTATCTATTGTTAAAAGAGCTGAAAATCAAAAGGACTTAAACGTTACAATCCTTAGTATGGACCAGTCACATTTAAATAAAGATTTCACTTTAATTTCTGACGAACAAATAAATTTTTTAACTGATGTGTTAAAGCAACATAATCCAAACAATAAAGTTACAAAAATAGATGTAACAGATTTATATGTAGAGCATTTTCATGGTTGTCCAAATGAACAAACATATGTGACTCCATATGCTTTACTGAGATTATTTGCTGATTTAGTACCAGAACTTCCTGACAAAGTATTATATTTAGATATAGACACTATGTTTAATAAGGACATCAGTTTATTATATGATATTGATGTATCAGATTATGAGTATGGTGCAGCAAGAGATTACTATGCTAGAGTTTTTATTAAACCTAATTACATTAACTCAGGTGTACTATTAATGAATCTTAAAAAAATCAAAGAAACAGGATTACTTAAAAAAGCCCGCGACTTATTGAAAGTAAAAAAACTAATATTTGTTGATCAAAGTGCAATTATTAGATCAACAACTAAAAGAAAACTTTTACCACAAAGATGTAACGATCAAAAATTTCTTCATAAAAATACAATCATTAGACATTTTAGCAAGAGATTGTTTTGGCTACCTTATCCGCATACAGGAAATATTAAGCAGTGGCATGTTAAAGAAGTTAAAAAAGTTTTCAAATATAATCAATTTGATGATATCTATGAAGATTATTTCAAATTGAAAGAACAATACAAAAATTTAAAATAAGAGGTTAATATGACTAAATTACCAATATTCTTTTCAGTAGATGATTTCTACTTACCATTCTTAGCGCCAGCGCTAAAATCATTACAAAAAAACGCTTCAACAGATTATGAATACGAAATTATCGTTCTTCATACTAAAACTGTAAGTGAAGAAAACCAAAAATTAATAATTGATGAATTCAATCAAGGTGTATTCCATTTAAGATTTGATGACATTAGTGATTATGTAGCTGATATTAATTCTAAACTACATACGAGAGATTACTATACAAAAAGTACATACTATAGATTGTTTATTCCTAAAATGTACCCTCAATATGATAAAGTATTATACTTAGATGCTGATATTATCGTATTAGGTGATATTTCTGAGTTCTTCCGACTAGAATTAAAAGATAACTTAGTAGGAGCAATCGTAGAAGACGTTATGTTAGCTATGGATGTATTCGGTCAATATGTAGAAAAAACTTTAGGTATTGATAGAAATAAATATTTCAATGCTGGTATCTTATTAATGAACGCCAAATTATTTAGAGACGAAGATGTAGAACAACAATTTTTTGATTTATTATTTGAATTTACTTTCTATGTAGTGCAAGATGAAGATTATTTAAATGTATTATGTAAAGACAGAGTGTCTTACATGTCTAAAGAATGGAACAGAACGCCTATTCCAGGAACTGAATTACCAGAAGATACATTAAGACTAATCCATTACAAAATGGCTTTCAAACCTTGGAAATATAGTGAAGTATTATACGGACATATATTCTGGGATTTTGCTTATCAAACTAAATATTTTGATACATTAATTGAAATGAAAATGAAAAATAATGATCCGAAAATTCATGCAAAAGATCAAGCTGAATTACAACATTTAATTGAGTATGCTATTAAAGATTCTAATGATCCAAATAACTACTATCAAACTCAATTAAAAAGACAAAATAAAAAATAAAAAAAAGTTATAAAAGTATTATGATAATAGTACTTTTATAACAGATTTTAGATTGTAGTGTTATTCACAAAAATACATATATCGGATACAAAGAGATATGATTTGATAAACTTATCCGTATAACAGGAATATTAAGTGTTGTCAGTGAATATGGTAATAAGTTTTACAGTAATAGGTTTATATACCTAGATATACTTATAAACCTATGGTTTAAAAATAAGGAGCCAAAGAGGTTAATATGACTAAATTACCAATATTTTTTTCAGTAGATGACTTATATCTACCATTTCTTGCTGCGACTTTAAAATCGTTACAAGAAAATGCGTCTAAAAATTATGAGTATGAATTAATAGTGCTTCATAATAAAACAGTAAGTCCTTCTAATCAAAAAGCAATTATAGATGAATTTAATCAAGGAATCTTTAGTTTAAGATTTGATGATATAAGTGAGTATGTTAAAGAAATTGATTCTAAATTATACACAAGGGACTATTACACTAAAAGTACATATTACAGATTATTTATACCAAAACTATATCCACAATATGATACTGTATTATACCTTGATGCTGATTTAATATTATTAGCTGATGTATCTGAATTTTTCAGAATTGATTTGCAAAATAATTTAGTAGCTGCAATCGTAGAAGACGTTGTTTTAGCTATGGATGTTTTTGGAGAATATGTAGAAAAAACAGTTGGTGTAAAAAGAGATAGATATTTTAACGCTGGTATTTTATTAATGAACTCTAAACTATTTAGAGAAGAAGAAATGGAACAACAATTTTATGATTTATTGTTCAAATTTACTTTCTACGTAGTGCAAGATCAAGATTATTTAAATGCTTTATGTAAAGATAGAGTTTATTACATGCCAACTCAATGGAATAGAACACCTATTCCAGGTACACAATTGCCAGAAGAAGATTTAAAAATAATTCATTTTAAAATGACTTTCAAGCCTTGGAAATATAGTGATGTAATGTATGGTCATATATTTTGGAGATATGCATACAAAACTAAGTTCTTTGATAAAATGATAGAAATTAAACAAAAAAATGATGATCCAAAAATTCATGCTAAAGATATTGCTGACTTAGAATATTTAAAAGAGCGTGCAATTTTAGATGGTAATGACCCTAACAATTATTACCAAACACAATTAAGAAATAAAAAATAAAAAGGTAGGTTTTAATATGAGCACTGTTAAACAATCAGCTGAACGTCTTGAGATTATTAGAAAAATTAAAGAGTACGAATTAAATGGATGGTTTGACAAAGATGTTGAAGATGATCCTGAGACAGTTACTCTATTAAAAGAAGATGTAGATTACCTAAATAAAAAAATTAGAAATAAACTAATGAGAAAATATACTTTCTGGTTTGCTAAAAGATTTCTTAAAAAATTAGAGAAGAAAAAATTATTTAAGATCAACGCTATTAATGGATTAGAAAATTATAATTTAATGAAAGATGGCGGAGTAATTACTTGTAATCACTTTTCTGCGATGGATAGCTTTGTGATGGAAAAAGCTTTCAAAGCGTCTTCATTTAATAAAAAGAGAACATTTTATAGAGTGATAAGAGAAGGTAACTATACAGCTTTTAAAGGATTTTTTGGTCTTTTAATGAGATACTGTAATACTCTTCCTTTAAGTTCAAATATGGATACAATGAAAGTGTTCAACAAGTCAATTTCTGAACTCTTTGACAATAAGGATTTTCTTCTTATTTATCCTGAAGAAGGTATGTGGTGGAATTATAGAAAACCACGTCCGTTTAAATTAGGTGGGTATAAATTAGCTATTAAACACGAAAAAGATATTCTTCCTTGTTTTATAACAATGAATGATGGAGAAGCATATGATGATAATGGATTTATAGCTCAAGAATATACAGTTCATATTGGAAAACCTATTTCTTCTAAAGCACTTCCTGGTGAATCACGTTGTCAAACAGCAGAAAGAATAAAAAATGAAAATTTTGCATTTTGTAAAAAAATCTATGAAGAAACTTATAATGTTAAATTATCATATACGTGTGATGAAAAAAAAGAAGATGCGGATTTACAAAAAAAAACTAATAATTCAATTTTAGAAAATATAAATCAAATATCTAACATGAAAACATATATAGACGAAAGTAGTAAGTCTAAAATTCAAGAAAATATTTAAAATAAAAGCACTATCTATGTGATAGTGCTTTTATTACTATGTAATTATTTATAATAATACTGTATTAATTATATTAAATTCGATATAATGTAAGTAAATTTGGAGGAAATAAAATGTTAGCAAAATTAAGTAGTAAATTAATAGTATTTGGAGTTGCACTTACATTAATAGTAGTTACTGTTGTAATAGTATGGGTTAATGTTAGTAAAGAATGGAATAAAGAAAACGAACCAGACCCTAAAGATCATTTCACCATAAATTACAATAAAGACGATGGTACTTTTTTTGGTTTTGACAGAAGTAAAATAAATTCAATAACATTTGGTAGACCTGGTGACTTTATCGGTTATGATAACTATGATAAAAAAGATATTACATTGACAAATAGTGGAAATGTATATATTTATTATTCACCTGAAGAAATCAAGGATATTCACATTTTAGGAGATACGATTTATTTTCCTGAATATTCAACATATATATTAAAAGGTATTAATAAAGTTTCTGGCTTAGATAAAGTAGATACTTCTAGAGTTATAGTAGCAACTTCAATGTTTGAAGATGTAAAAGAATTCAATGGATTAGAACTGGCTAATTGGGATGTTAGTAATATTTTAAATATGAATAAAATGTTTTCAAATACTAATATAAAAGAATTAAAAATAGAATCATGGAAAACAGATTCTTTACAAGCAATAGAGTATATGTTTAGAAATTCAAATATTGAAAAACATGATTTAGAAAAATTTAATGTGTCTAATGTAACAAAAGCAATTAATACTTTTGAGGGGTTTAAAACGGAAAATTTAGATGTATCAACTTGGAACTTATCTCAAGTTAAGGACCTTACTAGATTTTTTTATAATGCAGATTTAACTACGCTAAAATTTGAAGGATTTAAAACTACTAACGCTATTTCAATGCGTGAAATGTTTAGAGGCGTGAAAACTTTACAAAAAGTTGAATTATCACGATTAATTACAGTTAAGCTTGAAGACGCATCTGGTATGTTTGCTGACTCTAGTATGACAGATGTTGGAAACCTTATTTATTGGCAAACTGATAGTCTTAAAGATATGTCATATATGTTTCTAGATTGTTCTATATTATCACTTGATGTAAGTGGATGGACTCCTTTTTCGGTTACTAATATGAGTGGTGCTTTTAGTTCTGCTAGTTTTACAAAATTAGATGTTAGAGGTAGAGATTTTTCAAGTGTAGAATCGGCTAATGGAGTGTTTGAAAATGTTACGCTAAGCGAAATTGATTTAACAGGATGGAAATTTCCAAGCAATGCACAAGTAGCAAATTTTGTTGATTATAGAAAACATACAATTGTTTGCGGTTCACAAGAAGAAAAAACATTTTGGAATTCATTTAAAAATTTAGAAAATGTTCTTGTGATTATAAGATAATAAACATGTAAGTCGTATTGACTTTATATGATAATACATATATAATTAAATATAATATAGTTTAAAGCGAAGTGGGTGAAAGCTCACTTCGATTTATTTTTAAGGAGGATGATGATTTTGAATACTGAAAAGATAGAATCTATTTTGAAACCATTTTTAGATGAAAATGATTTCACACTATTTTCTATTACATGGAAAAACGAGTATGGATTTAAGATACTAGAAGTTTTAGTAGATAAAGCTCCTTTGATTACTTTAGATGAATTAGCTAAAGTTAATGGATATTTATCTGAAAAGCTAGATGAGTTCGAAGATGAATTACCAGAGTACATGTTAGAGGTTTCATCTCCTGGTGCTGAAAAACCACTTAGAAGTAAAGATGAAATTATAGCAAATATAGATAACTATATTAATGTGAAAACAGAAACAATGGAATATGAAGGTTTTTTAAAGTCTTTTAACAACGATACGCTAGAATTAAGTATTAATGTTAAGGGTAGAATTAAAAAAGTAAGTATACCTTACAACGAAGTCTTAAAAATTAGACTTGCTGTTAAATTTTAGGAGGATTAACGAACAATGGTTACAAAAGAGTTTTTTAAACAGTTAGAAATTTTATCTTTTGAAAAAAAGATGGATTATAAAGAATTAATAGAAATATTTAAAAAAGCGTTAGCTACAAGTGCTAAAAAAATTTGTCCACCAAATACTAGCATTAGAGTACAAATC
>JBOFSX010000007.1:0-1744 GCA_051651765.1 Anaeroplasmataceae bacterium
AGAACTTATTATATCAAAGCAACAAAATATGTTGGATTTGTATAAAAAAGGTTTAATCGATAATAAAACTATGTCTCAACAATTACTTAATCTTGATGATGAATTTCATACAACAATGTTTAACTTTTGCGGTAGAAGTGGAATCTGGAATTATTTATTTCAAAATGAACTTCATTACAAAAGATTTAGAATTTTCTTAAATACATTAGATAACAATAACACAGATAATATTATTGAAGAGCATAAGAAAATAATAGAATGTCTTTGTTCTAAAGATATTGTAAAATTAGAAAATATTATAGCAACTCATATATACGGTGGTATAAGAAATGTTAATAAAAATGTATTTGACAAGTCGAATTTTTTTTAAAAGATTGAGAGGTGAAAATTATGATGTTGGGTTTAAATCAAGGTACCATCACTTTTATGGTAGTAGTTGCGGTAATGGGAATATTCTTTATTCTTGGAGCGATAGCAAAATATAAAAAGGATGTTAAAAGAATGGCTGCAAATGAAGAAGCTGAATCTAGAAGAAATAGACAAAAAAAAGATACAGAATAATCTGTATCTTTTTTTATTATACTATTTCTAAATTTGATGTTTTTTTTGATAAAATCATTGCCCCTAAAAATTGTACAGTACCAATTGCACATATTACATAAACAATTAAGCACATTGTTAGATTAGAATATGGTGCTTTGAATAAACCGATTTTCTCAAATATTCCAAAA
The DNA here is from genome assembly GCA_051651765.1 of Anaeroplasmataceae bacterium. Lineage (GTDB taxonomy): Bacteria > Bacillota_I > Bacilli_A > Acholeplasmatales > Anaeroplasmataceae > JBOFSX01. The sequence goes on from JBOFSX010000007.1 coordinate 732, forward strand.
TAATACATGAACCCAGCTGTTAATGAAAGTGGCACTAAAAATGCAACTAAAACATTAGCTTTCATAATGAAAATCCTCCTTTTTATTTAATTATAAAACCGTTTTCATAAAATGTCAATAAATCATTATTATTTTTTTTTAAAAATAAAGTATATGCTTTTTCTAGTGATTTTGTTATAATTTCATTAAAGGCATACAACAATTTGCTGGAAAGAGGTTCACATGTTAATAAAAAATACATCTATTTTTACTAAAGAGGAAATTTTTAAAATTTCTTTTAAAGCTTTAATGAGAAGAAGTTTTACAATGGTTTTAGTTTTATCGATAATGTTGATTGTTGGTATTTCATTTTATTTTATTGATAAAGTAGCAAATCACTTTGTTACAGAAGCTATATTTTATTCATTATTCTTTGTCTCATTATTTGGATTGTTTATGCAAATTATTTCTTTTGCTACAATTAATTTGAAAATTAAAAGAGATAATAATCTAGTTGCTGATTTTCCTTATGAATTTCATTTTTGTAAAGACGAAATTAAAATTAAAACAATTGAAGATGGAAAAGAGTTGTGGGGTGATGTTAGTTATAAATGGGTTTACAAATATTATTTCTCAAAACAATGTCTTTATCTGTATCAAAATTCAACAAATGTATACTTTGTTCGTAAAGATGGCTTTGAAAATCCTGAAGATTATGAAAGAATTCAACAATACATTAAAGAATGGAAGATTAAGAGTAGAATCATTGAAAAAGATTTATTGAGAAATAAAGGTGGTAAGACAAAATAATGAAAATCACTAATAATTCGGTTTTTACTGATCAAGAGATTGTTTATTATTCAAGAAAAGCTACGATACTTCAATCTGTAAAGACAAATATTTTTTCTGCATTAATATTTTGTGTTGGTCTTATTGTATTTTTTCTTGATATGTATATTTTAAAGAATAATTTTGCAAAAACTTTTTCTATTGTTTTAATGGCACAGGCTGCGCTTTTAATAATTTCCAGAATT
>JBOFSX010000008.1:0-2816 GCA_051651765.1 Anaeroplasmataceae bacterium
TTGAAGATGTTTTAGGTGATCGTTTTGGTAGATATTCTAAATATATTATCCAAGAAAGAGCTATACCTGATGTAAGAGACGGATTAAAACCAGTACAAAGAAGAATACTTTATGGTATGCATCAAATGGGTATAAACTCAACATCTCCATATAAAAAATCAGCACGTATTTGTGGTGAAGTTATGGGTAAATATCACCCACATGGTGACTCGAGTATATATGAAGCAATGGTTCGTATGTCTCAAGACTGGAAAATGGGTGTTAAACTTATAGACATGCACGGTAATAACGGTAGTATCGATGGTGATGGAGCTGCTGCTATGCGTTATACTGAAACAAGATTAAGTAAAAATGCAGATTATCTTTTAAAAGATATTAACAAAAATACTGTACCATTCATATTAAATTTTGATGAGGAAGAAACAGAACCTACTGTTCTTCCTGCACAATTTCCTAATCTTTTAGTTAATGGTGGTATGGGTATATCAAGTGGTTATGCTACATATATACCTACACATAATATAGTAGAAGTAATTAACGCTACTATTGCTAAAATTGATAATCCAAATTTATCATTAGATCAATTGCTAGAAATTATGCCTGGGCCAGACTTTCCTACAGGTGGTATTGTACAAGGTATAGATGATATTAGAGAAGCATTTAATACAGGTAGTGGATCTATTATAGTAAGAAGTAAAGTGTTCTTTGAAGATATTGATAAAGAGTCAAAAAGAATAGTTATTACAGAAATACCCTTTGATACAGTAAAAGCTAAAACTGTAGAAAAAATCGATCAAATTAGAATTGATAATAGAATTGAAGGTATTGCTGAAGTAAGAGATGAATCAGATAGAGAAGGATTAAGAATAGCTATAGATTTAAAGAAAAATGCTAACGAAACAGCTATACTAAACTATCTATTTAAAAATACAGATTTACAAGTAAATATAAAATATAACATGGTTGCTATAAATAACCTTAAACCAGAACGTATGGGAGTAATTAGGATTCTAGATGCATATTTAGAGCATCAAAAAGTTGTAATGACTAATAAGACAAATTTTGATTTATCTAAAGATACTAAACGTCTCCACATAGTAGATGGTTTAATTAAAATGATATCTGTGGTTGATAAAGTAATTAAAATTATCAGAGCATCAAAAAATAAAGCTGACTCTAAAGTTAATATTCAGGCTAAATTCGGATTTACTGAAATTCAAGCTGAAGCTATTGTTATGATGCAATTATATAAATTATCTAATCAAGATATAGTTGTATTACAAAATGAACAAAATGAACTTAAAGAAAATATTATTAATTATAATAAAATTTTAAATGATACATCAGTATTATTAAGTGTTATAAAATCTGATTTAGAAAGCATGAAACAAACTTTAAATGTTCCTAGAAGAACAGTTATTGAAAGTGAAATTTCCGAAATTAAAATAGATGAATCTGACTTAATACTTAAAGAACAAGTAAATGTTTGTGTAACTAAAGAAGGATTTGTCAAAAAAATATCTACTAAATCTTTTGCATTAAGTAAAATTAATACATTGAAAGAAAATGATTCTTTTATATTTAGTAAGGAAGTATCAACTTTAGATACATTACTTATGTTTACTAATCTAGGTAATTTTATTTATCTGCCTGTATTCAAAATTGAAGAATGTAAAACTAAAGATACGGGTGCATTTATTAATACACTAGTTACAATTACTCCAGGTGAAAAAATTATAAATGTATTTAATATTGAAGATTTCAAAAAAACTCAAACTGTTTTATTAGCTACTAAACTTGGTTCTTTAAAACAATGCGAGTTATCAAATTTTGAATTAAGTAGATATTCAAAAGCTGTAAAAGCCTTTAAATTAGCTCCAGGAGACTCTTTAGTTTCTGTCGATATTTCACCTAAACCATATGAAATAATCATTTGTACTAATGTTTGTGACGTTTTAAGAATACGCTCTACAGATATAAATATGTTTGGTACGAATGCAGGTGGTATAAAGGGTTGTAATTTAGCTGTTAAAGAGTTTGTAGTGAGTGCTTTTTATGCAAATATGGAAGAAGATATACTTCTTTTAACTGATAAAAATTCAATTAAAAGAATGAGAGTTACAGATATCTCACTTACTAAAAGACTTAGAAGCACAACTAATGTTATTAAGAAAGTTAAATCTAATCCAACATTATTATTAGATGCTAAAAAAATATCTCATAATCAATATAAAGAAAATGTATCAATTAACCTTATATTCAATAACGGTAATTCAACCGTGAAAGCAACCGATTTTAAATATAATCAAGGTGAAATAGGATTAAAATTGCCAGATTTTGAATTTGATAATTTAATCAAGTTTTCGGTTGATCAAGCTTTAACACCTGATAAAATTGTAGATTATTCGTATTTGTTAGAAAAAGAAGTAGTTACAGATTTATTTAGTGTAGATGAAGGAATTGAAAATGAAGTATCTATTAAAAGTAAAAAGAAAGATACAACACAAGATAAGTTATTAAGTAATTTAGATGAAATACTAAAAAAAGAAGGTTTAGACGATAAACCTAGTAAAGAAGTTGAAATAAATGCAATAGATCAAGATTTAACTAATTATAATCCAATTATTGATAAAACGGTTGTTAATACCCAATCTTCTACTATTGTAAGAAAATCAAAAGACTCATCAGATTTATCGAAACTACCTAAAAAAAACATAAATTTATTTGAAGATGACGATAAATAATAAAACTACTCATTAATTTTAAAAATTAATGAGTTTTTTTGTTTTCGTTTCACAACTAGTTATAATAACTAG
>JBOFSX010000009.1:0-3703 GCA_051651765.1 Anaeroplasmataceae bacterium
CTCCAGAGGAAAAAGCTGCTTATGAGAAAGAGAAAGAGGAATATGAAGAATCCAAAAAGGTTGGAGTTAATATGGAAGATGCAGAGGGTAATGAGTATGTACTAGAACACTCAATCTCAGATGTTGATAAGCTAAGTAAGCCAGTTTACATATACGGTAGCAAGACACCCAGAGGAGCAATAAACAGTTTAGTTATGTTCAACTATCTAAGAGATGATAAATCTATAGAAAGTTTAGATCAACTAGATAAAAGGTTTTTATATGTAAACGCTTTTGGAGATATAATAATGGATGACAATACAGTTGTTGTTCCAGCCGCTGCAAATGCTACTTATTACAGTGATGAAAAAGGCACAGTATACAATCCTAATACTCCAGCATTCATGAACTATTACCCAAAGACTTCATTGAATAATGAGTATTTTTCTGTAAGTGAAAGAGATGCCGGAAAGTATATTATGTCTTCTTATGGAGAGTACGATAATAATAGTATAGGACCTAGTATAACTAATAGTACTACAACTGATAGTCGTAAAATATCTAAAAACAAAAAAGGATTTAGTTCTTTGCAGATGCAGGATAAGACAATGCCAATAGACGTGTCAATGTTTAATGGAGGATCTGATAAGATAGATACTATGAGATCTATAGACTATAAATTTAAATGGGGTATAACAAGTCTAGGCTCAGGAAGTGGTAATGCTATAACAAACTCTCGTACGCTTGTTCCTGACACCAGTGCCTTAGTTCATTTCGATACTCCAGATGGATTATTCCCACTAACAGGAAACATGTCAGACCCTAACTACGTACAGAAGGCAAAATACATAGCTTTAAGAATGTACGAATCAATGTCTATAAATGAGGAAGGAACTTATTGTAATCTAAATAAAAGGTACGATATAGATTATCTGAGTGACATGTTTAGGGAAGGAGCAAAGGGTAGTCAGAGTATAAGTGCATTCGTTAAAAATTCTATAAATGATTATAATGACCTTGATAAGTCAGGATTTATTACTAGAACAGTAAGAGAATGGGCTCAGAAGGTATTAGATACTATAGGTCAAAGTACAGGTGTAATAGGTGTAAAAAACGCTTATCAAGACCCAATACTGGGTAAATTCTTATACTATTCAAAAGAATTTAAATCATTAATATTCGTACTTATTGCACTCTTCTTCGTAATAAAATTTAACAGAGGAAGAGTAAATGCTGTATACGCTATAGTTGCTACTGCCGGATGTTTAGTAATTAGTTATTTATTAATAGTGATAATACCAGTACAATTACCAGTGGTTATAAATGGAGTAATGAATAATGTATCAGATGACCTAGCCTACAGGGCACTATTTATGAAAGAAGAAAAGTACTCTAATCCATTTGGAGAGAAAGCTGGATTAGATTCTAATGGTACTTTCAATCTAGGTACATCATCATTAAATCTATATAGACTTTATCCAGAGGATATAACTGAGATATGTAGGGTAATGGATTTAGATGAATCAGAAGTTATGTCAGGAACTTCAGTAGTACTAGATGGCGACAGTGGATTATTTATACAAGGAGATTTAATAAAGATTAACACTGACAGGCTAATGTCTAGTTTATCTATAACAGGTTCTTATGATAAGGAATCTGTATCTAATGGATATAAGATAGAGTCTAAAAAGTATTTATCTAACGCTATAGATTATTACTCTCCTTTTTACACTATAGTGGATTCATTTATAGGAAAGCTAAATAAGTTTTCTGAATTATATAATATACCGCCAAATCCATTATCATATCCTGGAGGAATGACAAAGGATAGTTTTTTAGTAAGTAATTACATAAAATCAGATTTGTTTCTAAATGGGTCAAGTATAGAAGCACTTAGAACTCAATTTAGTGATGAGCACTATGAACTAGCACTATCTAAGTTCGGAGACAATAACTTAGATTTCCTAGGGCTAAAAGAAGCATACGTTGATAGTGTAGAACAGAATTATGATATAGTTAAGGACACACTCTGGTATCAAACTATGGAGAGGCAAGGTTATTATGAAGGTTTCGGATTAGTAAAAGATGAAGAGCTTATGGCTAGATTAATAAGTCAGGTTAATAAAGTTGTGAAAGTTTTCTTAATAAAAATAGAAGACCAGGTAGCTTATATCTCTGATGAAAATCTAATAAGAATAACATCTTTATACGCAATGACTGAAGCAAATAGAATAGTCAGTAACATAGATGATAACTTATATCCTCAAGCATTGAACTTTGAGGAATTGAAGTTAGAAGACGTTTTACTACCTATACTAACAAAAGAGTATGATAAGTATATGGCACAAAATCAAAATATAGTAAACTATATTGAATCTGATTTCGGACTTATGGGGTTATGGTTATTTATGGCAATATGTATCCAGTCTTGGATTATAACTAATTCGATGCTTTATGGGTTACCAATACTATACTTACTGCTTCTATTATGCCTAGTTATAAGACTTTCGATAAGCTCTAAAAATAGTACAGTAAGAACTACTATTACAGGATACATGAGAGTATTCGGAGCATTATGTTTATGTTACATGGGATTTTGTTTTAGTACTATATTTGCATACAGATTTAATGACAGTACTTGGACAATGTTCTTCCTAATGGTTATTTACTCATTATTTGTTACTATAATCTATACAGTGCTTTCTACATTACTGATGTCTAAATTTGATTTAGGAAGTGCAAATGTAAATGCTTCCTTAAGTAAGTTTACAGATAAATTTAAATTAAATAGTATTGTAGCTAATGCCAGAAACTCTATACAGAATTTACGGCATCGTAGGAATATTACTCAATACGATAATTCAAAAAACTCTAACTACTTACATAATAAGTATTCCTATAAAAATGGTAATAATAATTTATATGGAAGTGAAGGAAGGAGTTCTAGAGTAAATTATAATAGTAATAAGAAACGTACTAATTATAATCCCTGGTCTCGTAATAGTAAATATAATGATAGTAGAAATCCTAGGAACAAGAAAGATTATGATTATGATGATTACGATGATTATGATGAAGATGATGAAGATTCATTATTTAATAAATACAGACATAGGAGGTAGTTATGGTTTTTCCAATGGATATAAGTAGTAGGTTAAAGAACGCAACTAAATCTAAAGTAACTGATAAACTTCAATTGATAATACTAATAGCTTTTATTGTTAATGGTATTGTCTTCACTCAGATACAAGCAGTTGTTGGACCTCTAGGTATATCACCATCCACTACTATTTTTGTACAAGCAATTGTAAGTGTTATTATAGTAATAGCACTTACAAGAGTTTTCGTAATAAGAGAGGATGATAAATTACTAGAGCATCAGAAATCTAAAGACACATCTCTAAGTAGTTATTACTATATCAGAGATAAAGAGAATCTAGAAACAATAGAAACTGCTCCTTTATTTGAGTACACTGATGGTAATTTTTGTGTAATACTTAAATTTGCTTATGGAGCTAATTCAGAAAAGAAGACTTTAGGTAATGAAAGGTTCCTAACCTACTTGTTTAAAAATTCATTAAAGTATAACCTACATTTGAGAACATTTAATATACCAGAGAATTTTACAGATAGTAAAGAGTGTAGGACATTGCAAAGTAAAGTTTCTAAAGTAGAGCAGGATTCTTTAAGAGTAGTTATGGCTGATTTAATAAACCACACTTTA
>JBOFSX010000010.1:0-1637 GCA_051651765.1 Anaeroplasmataceae bacterium
TTGAAGATAATAGTTTTGAAACACATACAAACTATCAATTTGTAAACTTTAGTGATTATCATATATTCACTTTAAAGGATGGGGTTGTACGTTCAGATTATGTTGAATCTTTAATTAAGAAGATAACAGACAAATCACAAAACAATATATTTTATAAATCATATGAAACAAATTGTATCAGATGCAAAAACTGTGATTGTTGTCCTGTAAAAGCAAACTATGAACTATTAAGTAGTGATTTAGTTCAAGAATCAATAGTTAAGCTATTAGTACAATGTATTATAAAGAAAAAGATAATTATATCAACAAGAGCACTACTAAACTTTTTATATGAACTTATAATAGCAAGAAGCTATGTTGATGTTAATTCTCCAATGTTTAAAAATAAGATAAGTAAGCTTACTAATCTTGAATATATAAAGTCATTAACACCTAATATTATATTTAATCATAAGGAGTTATCATTTATATTTGATGCTTTAAATTCAGTAGATCCTTTAAATACAAGAAATGTTAAAGTTGATGATTTTATAATTAAGTTCAACAACTCTACAGATATTATTGAGTTCTTTAAAGAACATATAGATTATCCTAAGGGTTATTTAGGAAATGTATATGAGGTAGATTTTGAAACAACAGAAGATAAGAAAATAAAATATGAGCTTTTAAAACTATTTATTAGAAGTTATTATCTTTGTGGAAAAGGTAATGCATTTTCGTTAAATGATGAAGTTTATGAGAAGTTTATAAACTATATGTACCTTTGGAATAAAGGTGATACATCAATACGTAAAACTCTTTACAATGATGTACGAGAAGGTATATTAAAGTGGAATGGTGAAGCTGATAAAAACCATATAAATATTTTTATAGGTAAGAATCAAATTAAGTATAAAACTAGTGAGGAGCTTGAATTAAAGCTAGATATATCAAACCTTCCTAAAAATGATGATGTAGAATTAATAAAATTCTTAACAACATTAGAACTTAAGTATAAAAATGATAAGTTAGCTGATTCATATGGAATAGAAATTGACTATTCATTATTTAATTTGTTAATTAAGATTACAAAGGGATATAGACCTAATAAAAAGGATAAGAATCATTTTATTAAGTTTATAGAGTTTATAAATAAAATTGAAAGTGTTGGTTCTCAAAAAGATAAACTTATATTTACAGAAAAGAACCGTGAAGAAAATAAGAAATTCAAGTTAGAGTATGACGATGAATGTGAAGAATATAGATTTGTGGAGATGTAAATTATGATTGATGAAAGACAATATAAAATTAATTTAGATGATATTAGTGAAAGTTTTAAGTTTACGGAAAAAGGCTTAACTCATAGACAAGGTAATAAATTTAAATTACTACCTTATGCTGCAAATGAAAAAACTCTAGTATCAGATTTAACTGGTGTAGTTGGTTCATTTTCAAGATGTATATCAGGTAAAGAGTTAAAAGGTGAATTTAATTTAGATATGTTTATAGATGATGTTGCTGATAAAGTTGGAACATACGAAGGTGCAGCTAATAGGGAAGTATTTAAAGATATAGTTAGATCTATGTTTATTGAAGATGAGAACTTAGTTGATTTTGATATAAAAACTATAAATTATATAGCATCAACAAGTGCTGAT
>JBOFSX010000011.1:0-1709 GCA_051651765.1 Anaeroplasmataceae bacterium
GATTTACTAGAACAAATTAAAACACCTACTGATGATAGAGCATTTAAAATATTTGAACTAATTAGAAGAGGTGTATCTTTAAGAAGAATCCATCTTAATACAAGTATAGATGAATTCTTCTTAAGAAAATTTAAAAATATAGTAGATATGGAAAATACTTTAAAAAATTCTAAACTAGATAATAACTTAATACTAGAAGCTAAAAAGCTAGGTTTTTCTGATATGTATTTAAAAGACATCTATAACATGAGTGAACTAGAATTTTATAAATATAGAAAAGATAATAATATTAAACCTGTATATAAAATGATAGATACTTGTGCAAGTGAATTTGATAGTTATGTAGGATACTTTTATTCTACATATGAAATAGAAAATGAATCTATAGTGTCAAATAAAAGAAAAGTAATTATATTAGGTTCTGGTCCTATAAGAATAGGTCAAGGCGTTGAGTTTGATTACTCTACTGTTCATGCAATATGGGCTATTAAAGAATTAGGTTACGAAGCAATAGTTATAAATAATAATCCTGAAACAGTATCAACCGATTACCTAGTTACTGATAAACTATACTTTGAACCACTAACAATAGAAGACGTTATGAACATAGTAGATTTAGAACAAGCTGAAGGTGTAATAGTTGAATTAGGTGGACAAACAGCTATCAACTTAACTTCAAAATTAACTGAGTTAAATGTAAAAATTATAGGTACAGATAATCTTGCGATTGAAAATGCTGAAAATAGAAATGTGTTTGAAAAATTACTGAAAAACTTAAACATACCTCAACCTGAAGGTATGACTGTAATGAATAAAGAAGATGGATTAAAAGTAGCTAATAAATTAAAATATCCATTACTAGTAAGACCATCTTATGTATTAGGTGGACGCGCTATGCAAATAGTATACTCAGATGATCAATTACTATCATACTTAGATAATGCATTTAAAGTATCAAACGATAAACCAGTATTAATAGATAAATACATTATAGGTAGAGAAGTTGAAGTAGATGCAGTATGTGATCTTAAAGAAGTATTTATTCCAGGAATCATGCAACATATTGAAGGTACAGGGGTTCACTCAGGAGATTCAATAAGTGTATATCCATCTTTAGATTTAAGTAAAAAAGTAAAAGATACAATAGTTGAATACACAACAAAACTAGGTATAAACATAGGTATTATAGGATTGTTTAATATACAGTTTATAGTAGATGAAAACGATAATGTAAGTGTAATAGAAGTAAACCCTAGATCAAGTAGAAGTGTACCATTTATATCTAAAGCTTCAGGATACAATATAGCTAACATAGCTACTAAAGTTATGTTAGGTAAATCTTTAAAACAACAAAATATAAAAGGTGGACTAGCTAAAGAAAAAGATACATATTATGTTAAAACACCAACATTTTCTAACTCTAAAATAAAAGGATTAGACCCATTACTTTCTCCTGAAATGAAATCAACAGGAGAAGCAATAGGTTATGATAAATCTTTAAATAAAGCAATTTATAAATCATTTAAAGCTTCAAATATGAAAGTAGTTAATTATGGTACTATTCTTGTTACTCTATCAGATAAAACAAAAGAAAAAGCTTTACCATTAATTAAAAGATTCTATGATTTAGGTTTTAATATAGAAGCTACACAAGGATCATTTAACTTTCTTAAAGCTAATGGCATTAAAACAAGATTAAAAAGAAAAAT
>JBOFSX010000012.1:0-3779 GCA_051651765.1 Anaeroplasmataceae bacterium
ATGTATAAAAAATATTTGAAATTTAAAAACATCTTAAAATCGAAGTGTCGTTTTATGAAGATAATGAAGATGATTATGAGTGTGACAAGAAATTATATCAAAAGAGTAGAAATAACTTCATAAAAGACATAGTGTCATCTATTTAATTCTAAAATTAATTTCGCTAAATATACATTTAGCGAAATTCGCGTTGTTGTATGGTGAAATAAGCTGTGTTATAATGAAATCAAGGCTTTAAGACGTATTGGAGGTTTAAAAAATAATGAATACCGTAGCGAAATCACTTAAATATAAAAATTACGAATATACTCCAGAAGTTAAATCTCTTCTTAAAACAGATCTAACATCAAAGGATAAAAAAAGGATCCATGAATTATTTTCAAATTATTATTCTTTAAATATAGAACGTTGTTATGAATATATAATCGAAGATCTATATATATTATGTGAAAAACACAAGTTGCCAACATCACAACTTGCAACTATTTATAATGTAGGTCTTAGGAGTGTACAAATTTGGCTTAAGGAGTTAGGTTTAAATAGAACTTTAAAAAACGCCCAAAAAATTTCGAATAATAATAAGTATGATTTATCTAGCCATGAAGAAAATAATATATCTAAAAATAATAGTAATAACAACTTTGGAATAGCTGCTATTACTGTAGTAAATTTACCGGAAAGTGTAATTGATTTTCTTAATTATTTGGAAACTATTAAAGGAAAGTCTTTTAATACTATTGAAGGCTATAAGGTAGATTTAACTATGTTTTTTAGATTTTTAAAAGTTTATAAAGGTTTTGTTTTAGATAATACTTTATCATTTGAAGAAATTGATATAAGCGACATAGATAGTAGCTTTATTAAGAGCGTTAAACTTACTGATTTATATGCATTTCTATCCTACTCTGAAAAACAAAGAAATAACGGTACTCATGCAAGAGCGCGTAAGGTTGCTACTTTAAAATCTTACTTTAAGTTTCTGCAAGGTAAAGCTAGAATTATAGATGAAAATCCTACACTGGATCTAGAATCACCAAAAATAAATAAAAGGCAACCGATTTACCTAACATTAGATGAAAGTGTGAATTTGTTACAATCTTTAGATCATGAAAATAAGAATTTTCATCGTGACTACTGCATTCTTACTTTATTTTTGAATTGTGGAATGAGATTATCTGAGCTTTGCAGTATAAAAACAGATAAAATCAAAGGTGATATATTAACCATTATAGGTAAAGGAAATAAGGAGCGTACAGTTTATTTAAATGATGCTTGTATCAGAGCTATAGAGTCTTATATGGCTGTTAGAGATGATTCTAAGGCTAGTATTAGCGATAAAAAATACCTGCTACTCTCCTCTCATAATAAACCTATTAATAAAAGAACAGTTGAAATACTTGTTAAAAAACATGTTAATAATTCAGGTATGGTAAATGAAAAATATACTCCACATAAATTAAGACATACAGCTGCAACATTAATGTACAAGCATGGAAATGTTGATATACGTAGTCTTCAAAGTATTTTAGGCCATGAAAATATTTCTACAACACAGATATATACTCATGTTGATGATGAAACTTTAAGAAATGCAGCTAGTGCAAACCCTCTTGCTAAAATAAAATAGTTCCATAAATGCTATTTTTGCATCTTTAGAACATTTGTTCGAAGTTAGTGGAAATAGCATTTTTTAGTATTATATTATGATTGATAAATATATAATTAGTTTACATAATGTTTATTATGTGTTTATTATTTTTAAGATAATTATCTTTTTATATGTTATCAAAACTTTATTTGTTAAAATAATTCTTCATTGAAAATGCTTTCTAATATACTTATTATTTCACTTGAATCACCATCATATATTACTAGCACCTCCCCTTTGGTAAAATAATGTGGTGTAAAATTCCACTTTATTTTACTGCCACTTATAATTAATCCATTTTCAGTTATTGCAGAAATATCTTTTTTTAGAGTTATTAATTCTTCATAATCATAGGCTTGAATCTTGGACTCCTCCACTATTAATTCAAATTTTGGCGCATCAAAAAAGTCTTTCTCTTTCGCAACTACAACTAGATCAACATCTTTAGACTTTATAGTATATAATAAATCTTCAAGGTTAAATTCACTTACTTTTTTATTATCCTTATATTTTTCCACTACCTTCCCATCACTAGCATCTCCAGTAATTATTTCTTTAGTTTTATCAATAGTATCTTTTTTCAAATCTTTAGCTATTTCAATGGTTTTTTCAGTACCTGTATCTGCATTATTTGTACAAGATATTATTGAAATAGATATTATAGATATAACTAGAAAGGATATAAAATATTTTTTAAACATAAAAACCTCCTTGATAATTCACTAATAAATATAGTGTACTCAAAGGAGGTTATCTTTATACTTTATTTTGCTTTTAAACGTCTTACGCCTGGAAATATTTCTTCAGTCATTTCTTCTAAATTCAATTCATCGAATAATTCTACATCATCTAAATACTCTATATTTTCAAATGCATCTATATATTCACTTTCTATCTCTTCTCCTAAAAACTCTTCTGCTGTAAGTGCATCACTTTTATCTTCTTTTGCGTCTTCATCTCTTTTAGCTTCTTCCATAGCTCTTTTAAGCTCAGCTTCTAAAAACTCATTTTCTTCCACTGTTTTTGCTATATCTTCAATATTTATAGCTCTAATATCTACACCTTCTTGTTCTAGACATTCACCACAATTATCACAAATTTTATTCTTTTTTAAATCGCAATAATCATCTTCTGTATATATCTTTTTATCCATATATAAACACCACCTATTAGTTTTAAACTTTCTTAAAAAAATCATGAAACTAAATTATATCTAACTTTAATGTTTAAATCAATACAAAACTATAAAATATATTTTAAATTAAAAGAACATAGGTTTGATTACTGTAAATAACTATGGTATAATCATATAATAGTGAGGTGTTATAATGAATAATTTAAAAGACAAACAATCAGAGATTTTTGAATTCTTAAAAATATATACTGCTAATAAGGGTTATCCACCATCTGTTAGAGAAATATGTGATGCTGTAAGTTTAAAATCTACATCAACTGTTCATGGACACTTAAAACGTTTAGAGAAAAAAGGCTTGTTAAGACGAGATCCTACTAAACCAAGAGCATTAGAAATAATTGATCCTAATTGTCCAAAAAAGGAAATGCTTCATATTCCTATAGTAGGTAGAGTTACTGCTGGAATTCCAATTTTAGCAACAGAGAATGTTGAAGATTCTTTCCCTGTTCCAACTGATTTTATAAAACATAACCAAGAGCTTTTTATGTTAAAAGTGGTTGGTAACAGTATGATTAACGTTGGAATAAACGATGGTGATTTAGCTATTATTGAAAAAAATCAAACTGCAATAAATGGTGATATAGTAGTTGCTTTAATAGATAACGATGCAACAATTAAAACTTTTTATAAAGAAAAGGATCATATTAGGTTACAACCTGAAAATGATACTTTAGAACCAATTATAGTTAAAGACTGCAGTATATTAGGAAAATTAGTTGGGTTATTTAGAGCATATTAATTAAAAAATAGTCATACAATATTGTGTGACTATTTTTTATTTTATATTTTATATTAATAATCAGAGTCACATAATAAAAATATTATGATTGTGAGGGTTAATATGAAATTTATAAAAACAACTATATCAAATAATAGTAATAATGTATTTTTAGATGAAGATTGGGTATCTGTATTTAATTCGCAACATAAATCATA
>JBOFSX010000013.1:0-8285 GCA_051651765.1 Anaeroplasmataceae bacterium
AATTATTATGAGTTGTATTAACAGGAATATATCCGTTAAAATATAATTTATGCGAATTTCTTTTATTTTTTAATGTTGCCAATCTCGTCATATTTTTATCAATAGTTTCTTTTTTCATATTTGCATTTTTATTAGTCAACATTGTAGTTCTAATTGTTTTAATTGCATTGATGATAAAGTCAAGTTCTACACACCCATTTTTATTTAACATGTCAGTTATCTCACTTATTTTAAGTCCAATTGTAGTGTAACCTGTAAAAACAAAGTTTTCATCATAGTTATCACTTTCTTTATATAAAGCATGAAGACATTGTAGCTTTGACCTTAACTCGTTTCTTTTCTTATCTGAAAGAGGACTTGCCTTTTCTTTCAGTATCTCCATTACAAATCTGATATAAGATATAACTACGTTTGAACTTATTTTGTTTTCCATTTTTGAATCACTCCCTTTGTTTGTTTTATATATACATTATAACATGATTTTTGCATTAAGTCAACTTTAATTTACATTAATGTTTTGTAATTATCTTCTTTACTCTAAATTTATTATCAACTATATTGACTCTAAATGTATATTCATTCCCAATCGTTAATTTTCTAAAATTTGAGACATCTTTGTAATATATTTCGAACGAGTGAACCTGCCCATTGCTGTCTTCTACACTTACATCATGAGTCCATATACCATCTTTAATAGCTAATACCTTTAATCTTGCATTAGCTCTAACTGGCGACCTGTTTATACTCAGTAATGGATTATCATTTTTTATTTTATTCAATTCGCTTATTGTGTAAGTTGGAATCCTTTTTTCATAAATTGTATTTATACCAAAACACAAAGTCCCAAATAAGAATATTCCTGTAAATATTTTGAATGATGTAATGAGCTTTTTACGTGCTAAGTTTATAGGCTTTTTCATCAGCGTAGGTATTTTAGCATAATGAAACGACTCATTACCATCATACTTTTTTTTACACTTAACATCATATTCGCTTTCTAATTTAGACAATGTTTCATCAGACACATTATCGAGTTTTATAGTTGTCCCTCTTACCGTTAATCTTAATTTCATTTTTCACTCTCCCTACGTTTTTATATATACATTATAACATAATTTTTAAACAAATGCAACTTTCATTTACATAAAACAAAAAAGCACTGACAAAAATGTCAGTGCTTATATTTTAATTAATATGCCTTAGACATTCCCACACAAGAACACCATCAACATATATTTTATCATAGTTTGCAAGTGGTTTAAACCAATCTTGTCCATCCATGTCGACATATGAAAACAATGGTAATTCTTTTTCAACTTCATCACATACGTATGTTGGCATTGTCTGAAAGCTCTTTATTGGTATTCCAACAACAGTACCACATTTACTAAA
The DNA here is from genome assembly GCA_051651765.1 of Anaeroplasmataceae bacterium. Lineage (GTDB taxonomy): Bacteria > Bacillota_I > Bacilli_A > Acholeplasmatales > Anaeroplasmataceae > JBOFSX01. The sequence goes on from JBOFSX010000013.1 coordinate 1,393, forward strand.
CATTATTAACATTGGCAATCAACCTCCTTAACTTCAAATGCAAGTTTGTTTAATTTTTTTGGTAAGTGCAATGTGCTTTCTATTCCATTCAAATCTTCTATTTTTAACACATAGACAGTAGATGTTTCATCACGTATATCTAACTCCATATTCTTATATTTGCTCATTACATATAATCTAGATGAATGCAAGAAGTAAACTCCTTCCACATACAAAGAACCTTTTGAATCAAATTCTGTTTTCAAATACGTATCTAAGAAAGCCAAAGAGGATAAAGTAAGTTTTTTCTCTTTCTTCCTTTCTATTAACGTATATCCAAGTGATTTTAATGCTTCAATTAATTGTTCATTTGTTAATACTAAATCACATTCAACAGGACTTCCAAAGGCTTGTGCTTTTGTTTTAACCAAATATCTATCTCCATCTGGTGTGTGTATAACGTCAACATTTAACATGTCATTTTTTATAGATTCAGTTTCATTTATAGATTGTGCGACATTGTGCATGATATAATTGTGTTGATTTTTAAGAACAATTACCTTTTCTTTTTTATCTTCTTCTTTGATTGTTTTTTCACTTAAATTATCTATTATTTCATTTATAGTTTCACCAAGCTTCCCAAAATCAAATTTGAAATCACCACTATCAATTATTGAAGAAATATTTTTATTCAATTCAGAACCCCCAATACTCATTGTATGTCTTGCATTTTCTATCTCTTTTATCATATTGTTATCTAATTTTATTTTCATCATGTTGTATCACTCCTATTTGCTATTTATTTTTTGAAAAAATCTTTTATCTTTTGTCTAACTTCATGTCCACTCCAAAATACATTTCCATTGACTTTAATCTCTGAAAAAGCAAGGATAAGACAAATTATCGCTAAATACATTTCACGACCTCCATTTATTTAAATTTACCAAACTCTTCTGAGAAGCATATCGAATGCAAAATTGATTCACTTGCTTCATCTACAAAAACAGCTCTTCTAATTTCTCTAACCTCTTGGGCTGTAAGAGTAATTCCTTCATCATTTAGAACTGCATGATGAATCTTTCTACAAATCTTACTTTTCTCCAATACTTCATTATATATAATATCATTCATTATAAAATCACCCCTTATTCTTATTCATCAACATATTAATTAATTCATCTTTTGAAAGTGCTTCTAGTTTCATCCTCTCTTGCAATTTCTGGTTATCAATCATAGCTCTTACTTTCGATAACCCTACTGAAATGCCATTCATTGTAATGGTCATATTTTTCTTTATCTCATTTATTCGTTTAGTATAAGGTGGTGTTAGGAATGGATATTTATAACGTATATCCATTGCCATATCTTCCATTATCTGTTCTAATTTATCAAATTTATCCTTATAAAATAGCTCCTTATCCGATAGAGTAGAGCCGTAAAACTTACTACTCGCTTCTCTATTGAATTTTTTCTTATGAGAAAAAATTAGTGATTCTAATATTCTTGAATTGCAACAACAAGACATTGCGTCATTCATATTTGAATATTCACTTCCACAACTACATATATATATATCAATCTTTTTTACAGTTACCATTGTATATCTCCTTTGTATTATAACATTGCTTCAAGATTCGCCAATCTTTCCTTTGCTTCATTTATATTATCCTCATATATTTTTTTAGTATTACTAGTCATTAGTAAGCTTATTCTTGTATATGTATCTATTAATCTCTTCTCTGTTTCTATTTGCTTCATTACATCTTTACTTGTCATTTTCTTAACCACCCTTTATCTTTTATATATTTATTATATCATGAATATTGTTTAAAGTCAAATTTTATTTACATTATTGAATCATTACAAAGAATATTGAACCTAACAAGATTGTTATACAAAGTGAAATAGCTAATGCTGATATTCTTTTAACACGTCTTAATAAAAATTCAGAGTGCTGAACTTTGGCAAGTTCCTCTTTCCAATGAGCAATGTCTTTATAGTAAATTGTAATATTTGCACATAAGTCATTAATCATTGTTCTTCTTAATATAAAATGCTCTTCTTCACAAATCTTTTCCAAGATTATTAAATCCTCTTTCATTATTGTAGTTCCATCAACATTATGCACTGTAAAAAAAGATGAATCTGTATTTTGTTCTATATTTGTAGTAATTATGTTTGTCCATTTTAAATCATATTCTTGTGTAGAAGTACATTCGCTATTACGACCTAAAACTTCATCAAATCTCCCCATTACAACCTCCTTGAATTTTTATCTATACAAATAGTATATCACACTATATTTAAAAAGTCAAATATTATTTTCATGAAGAAAAAAAGAAGTCTTACGACTTCTTTTTCCACTCATAATATCCCATAAGTGAATTGATTAAGAACACTATCCACATTAACAGAGCAGATATATCTCCCTCACCAATAGAAAACACTTGATACCACATTAATATACTAACAGTGTTAACTACAATCCATGCTAACCATTGTTCAGCATATCCTTTCATCAATAAGAACATACCAACTATTGACAATACAGTAGATGTTGCGTCAAGATATACTACATTACCATTTAATAACATTAAACACTTTGAGTATATGAATATCGCTACAATTGAAGCTCCTAATATCATTTCAATTTGTATTTTAGTTAAGTACTTTGGAGCAACCTCACCAGTTTCAGCTGACATTGATTTCATCCATATAAAATATCCCATTATATTCGTAGGAGCGTAGTACAATAAATTTAACATTGTATCTCCATATAATCTTGCGTCATAAGCCATGTACGCATAAGAAATAACCCCTATTAACCCAAAGAAGAAATTAGATATTTTCTTTTGTTTTACAAGTATTACGCAATATATATTCGACAATGCACTTATAATTCCAAGTGTACCAATAGCTGTAAATTCAAAATTATTCCAATACATAGATAGTCCAACAATCATTATGGTTGATAACACCAACCACGTATATTCAAATGTAGTCCATCCAGTAAAATCATCTTTTATCCTATTAAACCCAAGCATAAAACCACCATCCTATCTTATTATTTTGTGTTCTCTTAATATATCTAACGCATTATATAGTCTTTCTTCACAAGATGGTGTATATCCATCGTCTTCAATTGAAAGCCTTACTAATTTAACTCCATTAGCTTCAAATTCAGCCATAAGAGATATTCTTTGGGCTTCTCTTTCCTCTTCTGATACTATTCGTCTTGTTCCATCATTTTCAAACTGAACGGGTTCAATCCATATAACTAAGTCGTACATTTGAAAATTAATCATATCCTGTAATTTTCTATCTCCACTTGCGTCAAGATACCTTTTGAAAAATACTTGCGTTGTAATATGTTCAGTGTCTGAAAATATTACATTTTGATTATTATTCAAAGCTTTTTGATATGCTTTTAACATCAATCTATTATGCCCTATTGCGATATTATGAAAATCTTTTCTTGTTAAGAAATAATCTTTACCATCATCTAATGGCGAATTTATTTCGCAATATGTTCTTCCATACTCTTCTACATATGGCACACCTAATACACCAGTTATATCTCTTGTTAAAGTTGATTTACCACTTGATTCAATACCAACAATTGCAACCCTTTTAACGTATTCATTTCTAACCTTATCAGTAGCCAACATGTGTTTTTTATCTTCAAAGTCATTCCTAATCATTGTAGCCGACACAGGAACAACACTTCTATTTACATCAACTAAAATACAATCTGCTCCAATTGAATCAGCCATCATTTGAATATATGGTTCAGACCCTATAAAATGAGTTATATCTGGGAATCTATTTTTTAAATAAGAAGCCCATGTTGCCGATACGTTATAATCAGACACTCTGCCATCAGATGAAGATGGTAATTGGTCTATCATAATATCAACTATAATTTCACAAGTTCCGCCATAATGATTATCAACCCAATCTTGAACCCATTCTTTTCTTACTCCAATTGGTATAAGTTCTCCATCTGTAAAGCAAGGTAATACATATAATCTATCTACTTTTTTAGAAGCTTCCTCTATTAAATAAACATGCCCTTTGTGAAATGGGATAAATTTTCCTATAACTATTCCTGTCTTCATATTATTTCTCCTTTTTAGGTGCTTACTTTTAATAAGCACCATTTTATTATTTTATTTTAAATACCAATTACTTGAACCTCATCGTCAATCGCATATTCTACAAGTGTAAACGTTCTTCCATACTTCTTATTTTCAAACAACAACATATCATTATACTCGCTGATTTCAAAATTATCGTCAGCTAATAACATTTCCTTTATAGCATTGATAAGTTTCTCTCTTGTAGAATATGCTCCAAATATAGCACCTCTCCCTCCATTTTCTTTCGCCACCCAAACAACCTTTTTACATTTGCAATTTGTACACATTAGTATCACTCCTTTGATTATCGGTATCACTACCGTTCTTATATATATTATAACATTATTTTTAATAAAAAGCAAATCTCATTTACATTTATTCGTAAAAACTACGATTAGACACACATCTTACTATAAAATAAACAAATGTTGAAAATGAAAATATATTTCTCCAATCTGTAAAATCAGTATGTACAGCAATCATTGTTATGATTAATACAAAATACAATTCACATATTAATAGTCCGATATTTACTTTCCTCCTCATAAAACAACCGACCATAATTTTAACATAACAAATATAACCGACAACGTCATGCAACACACAAGAAAAACATTTCTATATTTTAAAACATTCTCTTCTTCTTTTTTATATTGCTCTATGTCTTTAAATATAACCTCATATCCAATAACTTCATCCCAAGAATATCCTGTAAGCTCATTAACAATGAAACCAGCATTCAAACATTTTTCCCTAAATAAATCAATATCTGCAAAATTATTAAAGATACACTCTATGATTAAAACTTGAAATTTATTATTTTTAGAATTTTTAATTCTACTTGCTATAAAATCATGAATATCTTCGTCTGTCATAGTCGGTGTTGGTGCTTTTTTAGAATCAATATCTTGTTTATCTATTACATAGTCAAACTCTATACTTTTCTTTTCTCCATAAATTGTCATATTTTCACTCCCATTCTTTTAATTTTCTATATCTTATTATATCATGAATTTTACCAAAAGTCAAATATTATTTGCAGTTTTATTAATAGCTCCATTAAATTGATTTTAGTAAAAATCACGACTATTTTATCGTATATTTTTTTACATCACTGTCTATGAGCTTATTATGAACAGTAAATACAGTGGACAGCATTTAGCTGTCCTATTGATTAATGTGAAAATAATCCATATCCAAGACTACCAATGCTTTTTGACCTTCCATTTATATTTACTTGAACATAATTAATAGTTTTGTAAGAAAATTCTTCCATTATAAGTTCTGAATCAATCTTTTTAAGAAGGAATATAAGTATATCTACATATCCATCAACGGTCATATACCAATCAGAATCTTCATCTGACTCGTCATAAGGATATATTTCGTAATCATGAATTTCAAAACCATTAACATCAAATGACATTCCAAGTTCTTCTAATTTATTCTTTACATCAAATGGAATTAGCGAATCTTCATAATCAGAAGCTAGGCTTTTAATATCTATACCATATACTTCTTTTATTTTAAACATCATTTCTACAACTTGTTCAGCCGTTCTATTTGATTTATATAATATATCCTTGTGCATACCATGTCCATCACAATAGCTATCACCAAGTGCTAATGTCCATATGTTCTTTAATTCCATGAAAAACCAACTCCTCTTTATTTGTGTTATATATTTATTATACTACATTTCTTCTATTAAGTCAATTAATTCTTTCAGTTTTTGTTCTCTTTCTTCTACTTCAATTTTTTCTTTTTTTCTTTTTTCATCTAAGAATAATTTTACCTTTGCTAATCTAAATTTATGATAATATATTGTAAGATATTTAGACATTTTACCCTCATACAATACAAGCTCTTTGTCTCCACCCATATATAATATAGTAATCATATTTTTTGAACTCCATCCTTCAAATCTATATCCTTCTAAATGCCAATTCCCAATAGGATATTCATGTGGTATAAATTTTTTATTATAAAGTTTCTTTAAAAGTATCAAAATGTTAGTTTCTGAAAAGTTTACTCTCATATTATCAATCCCCTATATATGTTAATGCCATATTAACAATCTCTGTTTGTCTTTTTTCTTCTGCTATCTGTCTTTCTATTGCCGTTCTATTGTCTGCTGATAATGAGAATCCTTTTAAAAATGTTTTTATGTATTTAGAAATCTTTGAAGATGAATCTCTTACATCATATATCCCATAATTATAAGTAGTTCCATTTTCATCATTTACTTCAACTTTCATATCTATTGCAAATCCTTTAATATCAACTATTTTTCCTTTTTTAAATTGAGTATTAATTCTTAACGTAAATTCATCTTCAAAATAATATATTCCATTGCTACCACTAATATCATCTCTTTTAACTAACTTGCATAGCAACATGTATGCCTGTTTCTCTGTTAATCTTTTCAATTCTATCAACTCCTTATCTCTTATTTATACATATATTATACAACATTTTTCATACAAAGTCAATTTTCATTTACATAAAAAAAGAGGTGGAAATTCCACCTCTCTATTTATTACATATTGTCAACAGTTATTTCTGCTTTTGTGTCTGCAACAGATGATGTGTCAGTTAAATTTAAACTTGGTATGTTAATTTGTTTAGCAATATCATTAGCCATTTTAAATGCTGGGATTGACTTTATGATATTGTTTACAGTTCCACCAATTTCATTTCCTACTGCTCCATTTGATTCTCCACCAGTAATAACGTTTATAGAGTCTATTTTTAGATTCTTAACTGCTTCTACTT
>JBOFSX010000014.1:0-2030 GCA_051651765.1 Anaeroplasmataceae bacterium
CCATATATATTTAAAACAATTAGCAAAATAAAAATTAGCCACATAAATCTAAAAAAACACTTAATTCCTTCCTTGTATATTTTTTTACCTACTTTAGCCGTTACAATTTATTCTGTTTTTGATAAAACTATGATTGGTCTACTAGCTGATAATCCAAACTATGCTAATGGTATATTTGAGCAAGCATATATGATTAATGGGGCATCTTTAATACTTATAACATTTATATCTCCGGTATTAGCATCGAGAAATTCATATGATTATTCTAGAGGCAATATTGAAGATTTTAAAAAAAATATTTATTTTTCTTCCAATTATGTTTTGTTTTTAGCAATACCAATGATATTAGGGTTTGTAGTCTTATCAAAATCTCTTACTTCATGGTATATTGGTGATGGTTTTAAAGAATTACCATTATTATTAGTAATTATGTCCATTAGATTTATTGCATCCGGTTTTAGTGAAATTTTTGGTACACAAATTTGTATTGCAATTGGTAAAGAAAAAATCCCAATACTAGCCACATTTTTATCTGCTATTGTAAACGTCTGTTTAAATTTAGCACTGATACCTATTTTAGGAGCGGTTGGAGCAGCCATCGCAACAGCGATATGTGAAATAGTTGTTACATTGGTTCTTATGATTATGGTTTACAGATTAAAATTAGTGTCATATTCAAAGATTGCATTGATGTCACTTAAATATATAATAGCTGGAGCAATAATGTTTTTTGTCATTTTTTTAATGAATAAATATTTGGATTATTCAATATTTTCATTTTTTCTTATTGTTATGGTAGGAGGAATTATATATGGAACTGTTTTGATTATTCTTAGAGATAAATTCGTACTGAATTTTATTACTCAAACTTACAATATGCTTAGAAGAGAAAAAAAAAACAAAGATACTGAGTAATAATATTTATGAAATACACTTTATTTATATATTAATTATTTGATTATATTTTGATTTTTGATATAATCTATAATGTCTTAAGGATTTTGGAGGATTTATGAAAGGTAGGAGCAAATAATCCCACATATATTTATGTGTCTCCGTTTGCTAAATATAATATGAAAATAGAAGTACTTAACCAAAGTCGTCAAAAAGCAACTTTTGACGTATCAGTAGAAGATTTTAAAAATGCTGTTGATCAAGCATTTCCAGTTGTAAACGAAAATGTAACAATCAAAGGGTTTAGAAAAGGTAAAGCTACAAGAGCTCAATACGATAAACATTATGGTGTTGAAACTTTATATGATGAAGCTTTTAATATTTTATTAAATCAAAAAGTAAAAGAATTACTTGAAGAAAAAGAATTAGCTAAAAAAATTATCAGCCAATTTACTCCAGATTTAGTTGATTTTAAACCTGATACACCATTTCAAATCACGTTATCATTTGATATTCAACCAGAATTTAACTTACCTCAATATAAAGGCTTAGAAGTAGATAAAGTTAATCTAGTTGCTAGTGATGACGAAATTAATGCTAAATTAGAAGAATTACAAAAAACAAAAGCAGTTATATCTGTTAAAGATACTCAAGTATTAAACAACGGAGATATCGCAGTATTTGATTTTGCTGGTTCTGTTGATGGTGTAGCATTTGAAGGTGGTACAGCTGAAAACTATGAATTAAAAATAGGTTCAGGACAATTCATTCCAGGATTTGAAGAACAAATGGTTGGAATGAAAAAAGAAGAAGTTAAAGATGTTAATGTAAAATTTCCAGAAGAATACCAAGCAGAACACTTAGCTGGTAAAGACGCTGTATTTAAAGTAACTTTACATGAAGTAAAAGAAGAAAAATTACCTGAATTAACAGATGATTTTGTTAAATCTTTAGAATTAGAAAATATTTCTACAGTTAAAGAACTTAAAGCAAGTAAAAAAGCTGAAATAGAATCTACTAAAGAAAAAACAGAAAAAGATCGTCAAGTTGATACATTAATAAATAAAATATTAGATAATGCTGTAGTTGATGTTCCTCAATCATTAGTAAACGAAAGAGTTGAACAAGTTAAAAAT
>JBOFSX010000015.1:0-7505 GCA_051651765.1 Anaeroplasmataceae bacterium
ATTTTCTTTCTAGTTTTTCAAATGATTTTGATTTTTTACTAACATATTTTTCTAATTGTTTTTCATTATAACCACTTGCCTTACATTCTGTTCTACTAAATGATAGATCAGGTGCAGCATCATTTCCATATAATAGACTTGTCTCAACATGATATACAGGATGAAATCTATATAAAGTTGCTACTAGAGTTTGAGTATGAGTTGTTGTTACCATTCTATCGTTAACTCTTCTTCTAGTAGTCCATGTAATCAATTTTGTTCCAGTATAAGGTCTTGTTGAATCTGATTGAATCAAATTTTGTGTAAGAACAAAAGGATTTCCTAATATAGAACCTGATTGAACTGCAATTGTAGAACTATTAGGTGAAGTATTATTAGAAAAATTATATTTTTCACTCATAAATTGAAATTTTTTAACATCAAAGTTTTTATCCATTTCTAATAAAGGAATAGTCTTTTTTAATAAATCAGACGAAAGATTCCAATCATATAATGAATTAAGAACTGACATTTGTTCCCACGCTTCGGATAATATTGAATTTCTTCTTTTTTCAACTTCTGCAAATTCTTCTTTAACTTTACGTATTACTTTATTTAAAAATAAATATATAAATAAAATAATAAGAACAAAAACACTTCCACAAACACTTACAGTTATTATATAACTTTGAGTATCCATGGTTTCTATTCCATATGTTAAAAAAGATGTTATACCAACTGTTGCAACACATGCAATTAAAAGAAACATTAAGAACTTTCTAAAAAATAATCTTAAAACTAATTTATCTTTAACTTTCTTTGATTCCTTAGTTAATTCATCAAATTTAAGAATAGTAGCTTTATTTTGTTCAATGTCTACTTGAGCCATTTTTGTTAACTCTTCAAAAAGGTTTTCAGCATTCTCTTTATGAAGTTGTTTAAAGTAATTGTTATACCCATTTAAGGGGTCTAGCAAATAATCATTAACACTAATAATAAACACATCCTATCTATTTAAAATTATACAATATTTATATATTTTATTCAATTAATTACACAAAAATTTCCTATTAATAATTACTTAAATTGTACAAATTTTTGTATTTGAAATATTATGTGTTATAATGTAGATTGATATAAGGAGGTATCATATGTCTTATTGTAAAAATTGCGGTAAAAATCTAGAAGACAATTTAGTTTGTACCGATTGTAATATAGATAATTTTCCAAATAAAGAAATAAATATTAATAATGAAAGTTCAAATAATGAAAATATGAACAATCAAAATATGAATAACCAAAATATGAATACATCAACAAATCAATATTATACTAATACAAACATTCAAAATAATAATGTTTCATCTACATTTTTTCAATCAAAAAATATATTTGCTTTATTAGGTTTTATATTCTCTTGTTTAAGTCTATTTATATTTATTTCAGCTATTCCTGGAATTGTATTAGGAATAATTGGTATATTTGAAGCAAAAAAATTAAATGGTTATGGAAAAGGAATGTCTTTAGTTGCTATTATTCTTCCTATTGCAATGATAACATTTGTAGTAGTACTATCTATTGCTTTTTATCTAGCTATATTTTTAATTAGTTTTCTATCATTTTACTAAAAGGAGTTAATTATGAAATACTGTACGAATTGTGGAACTGAAATTATAGAAGGACAAACTGAATGTGGTAATTGTTTTCAAAGTATAAACGACATGAATACACCTACTACTGTTGAAAACGTTGATCAGAATTTAAATGTAGAAAATAGTCAATATGTCCAAGAACAAAAAAACCCTTCAAATACTAGCGCGTTAATTGCTATTATATTAACTGCTGTTACTTTAGTTATGCCAATTGTAGCTATACCAGCTGTAATATTTGGTATAATAGGTTATAGTAAAAGTAGAAAATTAAATGGTGAAGGTAGAGGGATATCAATAGTAGCCATGATAATCCCTACATTATACTTTTTATTTTATATATTTATTGCAGTTTTTATAGCAATGTTTTTTATGTTATTTTGGATATCAGCATTTTTTGACATTATATTTTTTTAATAAGTAATTTAAAAAGACATCTTTTATAAGATGTCTTTTTTTATTCTTAAAACTATTTAACTTTTTTTATTAGTTTTAAACCACCCATATAAGGTTGAAGCGGTTTAGGTATATTTATACTACCATCTTTATTTAAATGATTTTCTAAGAATGCTATTAACATTCTTGGAGGTGCAACAACAGTATTATTTAAAGTGTGAGCAAAATAATTACCATCTTCACCTTTAACTCTAATACCTAGTCTTCTAGCTTGAGCATCACCTAAATTAGAACAACTTCCTACTTCAAAATATTTTTGTTGTCTAGGACTCCAAGCTTCAACATCTATACTTTTAACTTTAAGATCAGCTAGATCTCCACTACAACACTCTAGTGTTCTAACTGGAACTTCTAAGCTTACAAATAAATCTACAGTATATTGCCACAATTTTTCAAACCAATCTTTAGAATCTTCTGGTTCGCATACAACTACCATTTCTTGTTTTTCAAATTGATGTATTCTGTATATTCCTCTTTCTTCAATACCATGAGCACCTTTTTCTTTTCTAAAACAAGGTGAATATGAAGTTAATGTATAAGGTAATGTTTTTTTCTCATTAATAGTATTAATATATCTACCAATCATAGAGTGTTCACTTGTACCTATAAGGTATAAGTCTTCACCTTCTATTTTATACATCATTGATTCCATTTCAGCAAAACTCATTACTCCCGTAACTACTTCACTTCTTATCATGAATGGAGGTATACAGTAAGTAAATCCTTTATCAATCATAAAGTCTCTAGCATAAGATATAACTGCACTATGTAATCTAGCTATATTACCTGTTAAATAGTAAAAACCATTACCACTTACTTTTCTAGCTGAATCTATATCTATACCATCTAATGATTCTAATATGTCCAAGTGATATGGTACTTCAAAATCTTTAAGATTATTTTGTAAGTATTTTTTAACTTCAACATTCTCACTATCATCTTTACCAATCGGTACAGTTGAATCAATTATATTAGGTAAAGTCATCATTATAGACTTAAGTTCATCTTCACATACAACTAAATCTTTTTCTAACTCTTCAATTTTAGCATTAATCTTTGTAGTTTCCTCTTTTAATTTATTAGCTTCATCTACTTGTTTGTTACGCATTAAAAGTCCTATTTCACTACTTGATGAATTTCTTTTAGCTCTTAATGTTTCTGTTTCTTTTTTTAACTCTCTTACTTTAACATCTAAACTAATAGCTTTATTAACTAATGGAAGTTTATGATCTTGAAACTTCTTTTTAATATTTTCTATCACTACTTCTTTATTTTCTCTTACAAATTTAATATCTAACATTTAATTATCCTCCTAAAAATAAAAAATCCTTATACATGTTAATGTATAAGGACGAATAAATCGTGGTGCCACCTTACTTCCTAGATTTAAACAATCTAGCTTTAAAATCTTTAACGCAGATATACGAATATCTCAAAAGTAGATTCATTTTAATTTACAATATCTATTTACACCAACCATAGACTCTCTAAAAATGCATTATTTAAAACTACTATTCTTTTTCAACGATATATTAATAATTATAGACTAATTATTATAAAAGTCAATTATAATAAATTAGCTATCAATATTTTCTTTTTTTTCTTTTTCAATAAACAATTTAATTCTGTAAATCACAAATAGTATAAATGATAAACCTAAAAATGAAGTACTTGTTATAAAAAAGTGAGGTACAATTTTTTTGAATAATTCTTTATCCGATGAAAAAATTATCAAAGCAATTATTTGTAATATAATTGAGATTAAAAACAATAAAAATATTTTAATTTTTAATATTGAATTAAACCTAGATTTTTGTTCTTTTTTCATAATATCTCCCTAAACATTATAAATTTAAAATTTGATACGTATCTTTAACTAAACTTACTCTTAATAATTTTAAAAATAATATATAAATCTATACTTCTAACTCATCATTAACATCTTCTAAAGGATGTTTAGATTTGTTAGGATTTTTCTTTTTATAAGCTAAAATTCTTATTATTATTTCTAGTAGAAAATATCCTGCTACTACAGCTGCTACTGACGCTGTTATAGTAGCTAGCTCATCAACAGTAAATTGTTTTATAAATAAAACAACAGCAAATGTTATAAAAACTATATTAGAAATAAAATTAATTTTATTTTCTTTTTTAGAAAGAAAAGAAATAGCGATTAAATGTAGTACTCCTCTTACATATAAAACAAAACCTAGTAAGTATGGAAAATATTTAAATACAGATGCTACAAATTTAGAAGGTTCTTCTTGATCAAATGTCACTCCTGAAATAATAAGTAGTACAGCTATTAAAATGTTTATAAGTATTTCACCTATATTAATATATTTAAATACTTTATATACTAATTCTTTTTTTCTATTACTATCTACTCTATCTAATTCACTATCTACAAAATCATTCACATATTCTTCTACATCATCATTATAAGATGTATCAGATATTTCCTTATCTTTTTTATAAGCTAAAAGTAATACTGGAATTATTCTTATTACAGCAAATAATAATATACCAGACCCAAAAGTTATTAATACTATTTTTTCCCCTATATTTTTATCTACAAATATCCAAATTGAAATTATAGTTAATACAATTATTAATATAATTTTAACTATGAATATAGGACTAAATAATTTATTTTTCATAATTTAATACCCCCCCTAATAATATATATTTTATCATATTTATTCTAATATATAAATTAGTTTGTTTTCAAATTAATATAAATAAAAAAAATGATGTTAATTTGATTAACATCATTTTAAATAATTATTTTTTTATAGCATCAATTGGTCTTAATCTTGTTATATTTTTAACAGGTAAGAAACTTGCTATAAATGCAACTAATAAACTAACACCTAATAAAAGTAATATTTGTGTAAGTCCAAAGCTTAAGAATGTTATATTAATCCCTAAGTTTGCAACCATCATATTAAATCCAATAACAGCTATTATCGTAAATACTGTAGCTAATACAAAGTTAATTAATGAAATTAATAAACTCTCAAAGAAGAAAATTTTAACTACATCATTACTTCTTGCTCCTATTGCTCTTAATATACCTATATCATTTTTCTTAGAAGCAATACTAACTGTTATAAAGTTCATTAGTAAAAGTCCTGCAAATATACAGAATACAAGAGCAACCCAAACTAATATTGAAGCTACTTGTTCTGCAATGCTATTCATCATTTCTAATGTAGGAGTAACGATAGTTTCCATATTAAAACTAGTATTACCATTTGACTTATATGAAAAAGATATTAACTTATTTAGATCATCTTTACTAGTATAATTAACCATAACACCAGAAAATGACTTAACATCTGTATCAACATATGTCATTAAATCATCATTAGTCATCATTAAATCAAAATAATCAAATTTATCAGTATAAATACCTACTACATCATATGTTGCACTATTTATATCTTCTGAATAACCAATTTTATAATTAATATCAAATTTAACAGGGTTGCTATCTAAAAATGATTTGATATTTTCAATACTTGAATCTCCACCTAATTCATAATTGAAAACTCTAGCAAATTCATCTTTTTGCATAAGTATTTGATTTTTTGATAACTTAGATACATTTGATTTATAAGTTATATCATAATTATTTTCTGAGTATTTTAACACTTTTCTATAATATTTATCTACTCCATTAATCATAGTAGAATCAATACGAACATCATCTGGACCATAACCTGATGCTAACTCAAAAAATTTAGATTCATTATCAACTTGTTGTTTAAATAATTCAGGTGATATATAAAACAACCCACTTGATGAATACTTTCTTAAAATATCTAGTTCAGAACTTAGTTGATATAAATCTTTATCATAAGAATTTGAATTATTATCAATTAATTTTTTATATCGCTCTTTATCTAAATTAGTATCTATTATTCCGACTACTTTAGCTTTAACTTTATCAATACTCATCGGAAGAACTAGTTCTTTGCCAATCATGTCGGAAACTTCATTAATTTCAACTTTTTTATCTTCAAATGAATAATCAGCTTTTACAAAAGCTTCAGCATAATATTTAGGAATAACCACTTCATCTAATGCTTTAGGAATACTTCCTTCTAATTTAAAATCATTAATTAGAACTGTTTCTAAATCTAATACAGAATAACCACCTATATTGTTTGTGTAATAGCCATTATAAGAATTTATAGCATCATTATCATGGAAATTACTACTAATTGAAATACCATAATTTGTAGATCCTGGATTAAGTATTTGACTAAATTTCATAGTAGGAAAGTCAAGTTTTAGTTTATCAATATCTTTTTGTGACATTTTAACTAAATCGTTCTGTTCATATCCATATTTATCTGATTTTTCATACTTTGATAAACCAAGTTGTTTAATACCGTTATTAATTATAGAATTGTAAGTTACTTTTTCTTTATTATAACTAGCTGCTGTATTAGCAACACCAAATAAAGTAAATGCGAAAGATGCAAGAAGGATTGTTATAAACAATCTTATTTTTTTATTAAATAAACTACTAGCACCCATTTTAAATGAATCAAATAATGGTAATCTACTTTTAATAGATTTAAAATCACTACTTGAATAATTTGTAACACTTAAATTCTTATCTGTTGTAGCTACAAACTTTTCACTTTTATCTTCATCAGATATTCTTGCTGCTCTTTTAAATTTACTATTAGCATTTTTATCAATTGATATATATGCATCTGTATCATTATTTTTCATTAAATCGTTAATTGCTTTGGTATCATTTACTGTTAATGTAACACCTTTTTTTATATGAATTATTTTATCATCAATAATTTCAACGTTTGGAGTAAGCTTAACAGATTCGAATGATTCTTTTGTTGAATCCGATATAATTTGTCCATCAGCAAACTCAATAATTCTATCAGCATAGTTTTCTGCAAACTCTCTATCATGTGAAACAACTATTACTAGTCTATCTTTTGACAAATCTTTTAATGTGTCTAATACTTGTTTTCCTGTATTACTATCAAGTGCACCAGTTGGTTCATCTGCCATAATTATTTGGGGATTTTTAATTAAAGCACGAGCTATAGCTATTCTTTGTTTTTGACCACCTGATAATTCATTTGGTTTTCTATTATAAAAATTAGCTAATCCTACTTGATCTAATAATGCATTAACATCGTCTTTGCTTGATTTTTTATTTTGCAATTCAATAGCAAGTTGAATATTTTTACCTACACTAAATTCTTTTAGAATATAGTATTCTTGAAATATAAACCCTACATAAGTGTTTCTATAACTATCAAAGTCTGCTTGGGAGAATTTAGCACTACTTTTTCCTCTAATGATTATTTCACCAGAATCATATTTATCTAATCCACCAACTACATTTAAGAATGTAGATTTACCACTACCACTTTTTCC
>JBOFSX010000016.1:0-2704 GCA_051651765.1 Anaeroplasmataceae bacterium
CTTTATTTTTATAAAACACTATTTTATCCCCAATGTTTCTGCATTCCGATATTTTGGATACCTGAATAAGCTCATTAGTTCTTGGTATTTGTATGTCAACCAGTAGTTCTCCACCAGGCATATATGCTTCAGTAAAATCGTCAACTAAAACTGTTTTTATATTATTACTAATTCCCATAATCGGAATATGTTTTGCATTGTTTTTTTGTAATAATAGCTTCAATACAACTGAAGAATTCACATTCGCTACATCAGTGATGATATCGAAGTTAGCATGACTCTTTGATGGCATATTGCAATTTATAGAGTTAAACACCTTTATGTAATTAAGGTTAAATAATTTTACAAGTTCCTCATATAATGCAGTATTTGCAGAATCTTCTGTTTCGTGATTTTCAATAATTATTGCATGAGTTCCATTTGATAAACATGATATTATTGACTTAATATATTCTATATGACCTGGACAATTTATAACAATGTTATTTTCATCTATATAATATCTACTTGCACGAATTGTTTTAGATTGTTCTAATTCTTTTGAAAATGTATCAGTATATTTATATAATTTATCAACTGAAAACTGGAATAACTTTTTATCTAAAATTATTTTTCCTATTAGAGTTGATTTTCCTGAATCAACGTCACCACATACAACTATTCTATTCATTACATGTATCCTCCTAATCTTAGTTTTTCTAAACTATTATTATCATACTTATCTTGTAATCTTGTAGCTCTTTCGCTGGTATGATTTAATACACCATTCAATTCAGCAGCTATTTCTGTGCAATTTTTCGCATTTGATTTTATCTTTGAAGTGCATCTATCGCATCCAATTGTCCTATATCGCTCACCATTTTTTGAATTATATAAATCAATATATTCGAGATTATTTGCTTCTATATAATTCCATATATCCTGCTCTCTCCAATGCAAAATTGGATTTATTCTAAAATGTTCATTTTCACTTAATTCATAACTATAATTTCCCCATATCTCAAGACTATCAGATTCTATATCCCATCCATCATCATTTCTTTTTGAGAATATAGATTCTTTTCCCCTTGTCTTTTCTTCGTCATGACGAAGACCTACGAATATTCCATCGTATTCTCCATTTACAATAAGTTCATTTAATGGTTTTGTTTTTAATTGCTGGCAACATTCTATTGATGGCTCTGTGAAATCAAGGTATCTATCATTTTGATATATAAATGAATTTGGAAATCTCGAAAACATTTTGTCTCTGAATTTAATAATTTCTTCTATCTTATATCCAGTATCTATATGTATTATATTTATAGCATTAATACCAACAGCCTTTATTGCTAAATCAAGTAGAACCGTACTATCTTTACCACCGCTCCATAATAAGCCAATCTTTGTTAGATTGGCGTATGCTTTCTTTATTATATTTATACTTTCTTTTTCCAATGTCATAATATACTCCTTATTATTTATTATTTAAAAACAACGTAGCATATGTAAAATCATCTTTAGTATCAACATCAAGTGTTTCTTCATCTGACACTATCAGCATTGCAAAACCTTCTTTTAACATCATACCGTCTTTAAAGAATTGTTCTTTATTAAATATATGAAAACAATGTGCAGCTTGATAGATTGGCTCTATTTCTTTTGTTGATAATCTTTCATAGTCAATCTTATTGATATTATTTCCGTCTGAATCAAAAAGCCAATTTTGTAATTTCTTTACAGATGTCCCATATTCAAAATCAGATTCTTCAAAATTTTTAATAATTGAGATTATTGTGTCAACTTCTAAATTATATAAGCACGGATTTAAAAACATTAGATGGGTGCAATCTTTAAATATATCATCATCTAAATCTTTAAAAATATAAGACAGTGGTCCGTCTGTTATACATGTTCCATAATCTCGAGTTATTGATGGGACTTTAAACATATTTGATATTGTTTCAAGATATATATCATTTTGTAATGTCGCAACAGTAATTCCATGTGAACTCAACTCGCTAAGCTTTCTACACGCTATGCTCCATAGTGTATCATGAAATAGTTCTTTTTTATTATAACGTAATGATAGTGTTAATTTTTCTGGTAATCTCTCAGATTCAATTCTTCCTGGTATAAACACTCCAACTTTTCTCATTTTAAAACCTCCATTAATATCTTATTGATGGGCATTCTCTAGTATATCTTCCACCTTTATTTGTGCAGTATGCACATACATCATGTAAACCAATTTTATATTCATCCATTGTATCTTTTAAAAATTGCCTTCGAAAATCTGAAAGAACAATATCTTTCATTTTGTCTTTATTTAAATTCCCAAGAACATATTTCTCATGTTTACAAAAATCAGACCGCAAATTGCAACATGGCATAACGTTAACATTGTAATCAATTGCTATGAAATGACTAGGTTCATTACACGAATATGTTCTTGTTTGAACATTGTTAACGTCAATAGCACCACCTCTATTTCCATAGACAACATCATTCCAAAAATTATGATAACACACCTTCATATGCTTATAATTTCCATAAATTCCATTCTTCGTAATTTCTATGTCGTTGACTCCAAGAGAAGTCATTTTAGACACTAATGCAGAATCACCTTTGCTATCATAGTCCATTATTGTTAATTCATCACACATGATAATATCTTCTAAACTTTTCAAATAATCTCCGTTTGTATTGAACACTATTTTACAAT
>JBOFSX010000017.1:0-4138 GCA_051651765.1 Anaeroplasmataceae bacterium
AATTAAACATGCTAAAAGCAGAAATATAAATGTTATTGCAATAACAGATCATGATAACATACTAGGATGTGAAGAAGCCTTTATTGCGGGTAAAAAGCATGGTATAGATGTAATTAAAGGTATGGAAATGTCTACTAGATATAAAGGTAAAAATATACATATAGTTTGCTTGTTCAAGGGAAACATAATACCACAATTAATTGTCGATTATTCAAATGAACAGGTTGAAAAAAGTAGAACTAGAGCTGTAAAAATACTTAAGAATGTAGAAAATGATTTCAAATTGAAGGTAGATATTCCAGCTATATTAGATTCAAAAGGAATCGTAAATAAGCTGAATTTATACAAGAATGTTTTAGATAATAATACTGGATTGAGTGAAGCAGATGCTATTACAATTCTCAAAACTTCAAAGAAGAATATAGGTTCAATTAAAATTTCTTTTGAAGATGGAGTTGAATTGATAAAAAAATCTGGATGTATTGGAATTATTGCGCACCCGTGCTTAATTGAAAGAGAATTACTTTTAGAAATAGTAGACAGCGGATTACATGGTATAGAAACGAAGTATCCTGAAAATAAAGATGATGACTATGAATTTTTAACTAATTTAGCTATTAACAATAATTTATTGATTTCAGCTGGTAGTGATTTCCATGGTGATGATGATCATTTTGACATCGGTACAGTATATTTAGACAATGAAGATTATTCAAATATGAAAGAAAAGTTGCTTTAAAACTTAACTTTTTTAAACAATATACCCCATTGTTAAGGTTGTGTTTGCATTCTAACAAAAAAATTTTTAAAGATATTAAATATCTTGCTTGTTTAATCTTAAAAGAAATGAAATATATAGAATTTTATGTTTAAATATTTTGTTGAGACTATTTAAGAAATTGAAAATGAAGTAATATGTTGTTAGTTTACTTTTATTCGATATAATAATATGTAGAATAGTAAGCAAGATAATAAGTAAGATATTTATATTTGATGATAATATGTTATAATATTGTATAGAATGTAGGTGTTTTTATGAGCGATTCTCCACCATTTAATATAAATGATAAAATTATAAATTTAATAAGTGAAATAATGGATTTAGTTGGACAGACTAAAACATATGATTCAATAGATAGTCAACCTAAATTAAGAAAACAAAATAGAATAAAATCAGTATATTCTTCTTGTGCAATTGAAGCGAATTCATTATCACTTGATCAAGTAACAGATATTATTAACGGTAAAATAGTATTAGGATCAAAAAAAGAAATTCAAGAAGTTAAAAATGCTATAAATGCATATGATAATATTATAAATATAAATCCATTTGACTTAAACGATTTAAAATTAATACATAAAATGTTAACTATATATTTAATAGATAACCCTGGTGATTTCAGAAAAAATGAAGAAGGTGTCTTTGATGGAGATAAATGTATATTTATCGCACCACCTCACACTATAGTTAATGAATTAATGGAAAACTTATTTAAATGGTTAAATTCTAATAAAGATATTATACATCCATTAATCCTTTCTAGTGTGTTCCATTACGAATTTCTATTTATACATCCTTTTAAAGATGGTAATGGTAGAACAGCAAGACTAATTCAAAATGCTTTACTAGCTAAAACAAATCCTTTGTTTTATTGGTTACCTATTGAAAATAGTATAAAAGACTTTCAAAAAGAATATTATGATGCTATAGCTATATCACATAAAGAAGGATCTAGTACTAAATTTATTGAATTTATACTGTCTATGATAAAAGAAACATTATTAAATTTAATAGTAGATATAAATAAATACAGTAACAATAAAAGTATATACGTAATAAAACTATTAGAAGTTATGGATAAGGATATTCCTTTAACAGCTAATGAGATTATGTTTAAGTTAAATCTAAAATCTAAAGAAACATTGAGAAAAAATTATATTAATCCTGCCATAGAATCAGGACTAATAGTATTTGAGATACAAGATAAACCAACAAGCAAAAACCAAAGATACATTAGAGTTAAAAATTATCATTAAATAAGATAAATACTAAACTTTTGATTATTATTCATAAGTTTTTTTATTTAACTATTTTAACAAGTATTAAGATTACATTCATTAATATAAAATATTCATAAAATTACTTCTATGTAGTATAATACAAAAATTAGTTTAACCTTTAATGGTTAAAATATTTTATTGAAACGGTTGTATTTATTTATTCTTTATGTTAATATATAGATAAACTTTAATAGTTTGAAAAGGAGGATAATCATGACATACACTGAATTCGGTGAATATTTTAAAATTCTAAGAATTAAAAATCATGAAGTTTTAGCTGATGCTAAAGAATTTCTAGGAGTATCATCTGCTTTTATATCAGCAGTAGAATGTGGTAAAAAGCAAGTACCTGAAGATTGGTTTGATAAAATTGTAAAACATTATAACTTATCACTAACTGAACAAAATGAATTAAAAGATTCTATGGATAAATCACTAAAATCTATAAAAATAGATTTTAGTGAAGCTAATCCGTTACAAAAAAAAGTAGCATTACAGTTTCAAAGATCTTTTGATACTATAGATGAGAAAACCTTTAAAGAAATACAAGAGTTACTTAAAAGGAGTTCAAAAAAATAGTGGATTTTAAAACAAAAGCGATTACTCGAGATGAAATTAGATATTATGCAGATATAATAAGAAATCTTTTTAATTCAAAAGATATATATTGTTTTGATGTTATTCACGCTTTTGAAATGTTACCTGTAATATTTGATAATGTTACAACAGAAATTTCATTAGAAGATGATCCAGAACTTTCTGATATTCCATCTGCCATAATTCCTGATTCAAATGGTAATTATCATATTAAAATTAAAGAATCTGTATATGAAGGAGCTCACTTTGATAAAGTAGGTGGATATAGAAATCATATAATGCATGAAATATGTCATTACTTTCTTTTTAAATTTGGTTATGAACCATTTATGGACACTGTTTATAAAAATTATGAACTTAGAGCATACGAAAGTATTGAATGGCAAGCTAAAGCATTAGCAGGTGAAGTATTAATTCCATTTGAATTAACAAAAGATTTAACTCAAGAACAAATAGAAGAAAAATGTAAAGTTTCATCAGAAGCTGCAAAAATTAGAATAAAAATTACAAAATAAAAACACCTCACTACGCCAATAGTAAGGTGTTATAGAATCACGATATAAAATCATAACCTAACACTAATGATGTTATCATATCATGATTATTTTGTAAATGAAGTAGAAACATAATAACTTATATTACAGGAGAACAATATGATTAATAAATATACGAAAGCTTTTATTTTATTAGCCTTTCTTTCATTCTGCACATTTCCACTTTTAAGTTGTAATGATAAGACCTGGTTATTTTCACATTCAATTAAATACGAAACAATTTATAAAAGAACTAACAAAATACTCAATGATAATGAAAATCTAATCTTAAATGAAACATATATAATGAATATTAAAATAACAACAAACAATATAACAGCTCCAGAAGATAGATTAAAAATAATAATTGATTTATCAGAAAACATCTATAACTCAATAGTTATAGATTCTGAGTATAAAGAATTATATAAAATAGATAATTCGAATAATTCAGGGTCTTATGTATTAATTTATAATTTTCCATTAATACATGGATATGTTAGGTATTATGACATTAAACTTGAATTTACGCCAAGAATTATTCAAAAAACTTATATTAATTTATCCTTAAAATCATCTTATGATGATTTTTATATAGAAGGAAAGGATTTAGAAATAAATTTTTCTAAAAATGTAGGTGTTTAATATGAAGGAAATGGCTTTTAAACTATTTGTTAAAATCGTCTGCTTGGATATAGCATTTTGCATTATTATTACCATATCAACAATTGTGGGAGGATTTCATTCCATAAGTGTAGAAAAGGAATTTTATAAATATAATGCAACAAATAATTTAACTAATTTTGATCTAATGGTGGATATTAACAATATAGCTGATAAAGAAAAGTTATTAAATACTTCTACGGTAGAAGATATGATAGTATCTTATAAATTTTCAACTGATGTTACTGGTAACCATTTAATATCTAAAGTTGATATTTTGGTAT
>JBOFSX010000018.1:0-4771 GCA_051651765.1 Anaeroplasmataceae bacterium
GACATAAGCTTGGAGAAAATGATATTAAAAACGCAATAATAGATGCCAATAAACTTTTAAAATTAGCGGTTAGTGTTGGGTTTTGTATTACATTAATAGCATTTTCACTATCATTTTTAATGCCAGTTTTTTATCCTAGTGTCGATGAACAAACATTAGCTATGAGTAAATATTTCTTATTAATTGCTGGATTATTCTTCCCTAACTTTATGGTTGCAGCAACATCATTTTTCATACTTAGATCAGGTGCAGATACAAGAGGAGTTTTAATAATGGATGCTGGATTCATGTGGGTTGTTTGTATACCATCAGCTTTAATGCTTACATATTTTACTGACTTACCAATTGTTTTAGTATATTTAATAGTTCAGACAATTGATCTTATAAAAACATACATTGGTTTAAGACGTGTAAAAAAACAAAAATGGGCAGTAAACTTAGTTCATTAAAAAAAGGTAGACAATTTGTTTGGTACTGTCCAAATTTATGTGTAAAGATGTTATTAAACAATTAAATTTAATTTCATCTTGCTGTACTTATGTTATATCATAAAATTTTAATAGTCGTAAAATATTTGAAAATTCACTCGTGTACACGGGTGCTTTTTTCAAATATTTTATTCCTAATTTATATCATTTCTTTTATCTGTTTTAAAACTGCTAATGTAATATTTTCTTCAATAATTTTTCTATCTGAATTATAAATTATTAAAACTATATTTTCGGTAGTGTAAAATATTTTGTGTTTTTGGAAAAATAAATAGAATCCAAATTCATAAAATCACAACTATCATGAAATAATAATAACATATCTTAATCAGAATGTAAATAGGCATGTCGAAATCTCCTCGCGTACACGGGGAGTTTTTTGATATGTGATACAGAAGTCACATCAATGGTAAAATATCTACTATTTTAGATAGTGTTACAGAAGAAATTATTTCTGATATTTTTACAGTACCATTAACGATTACTTTTACGATTATATGAGATTCAGATTTATTGTTGCTAAATATATTCTTAATATTAAAATTATTATTTTCTTCTTCAATTATAAAATCATACTGATTATTTCTACTATCAAATCTATTAACTTCTTGAATAATTGCACGATAAAGTGATTGTTTAGTATTAAATGTTTTATGTTGTGCTGTTACTGCTTCTAAATTTGCATGAAACTGTTCAATTATATTATTTGTCTTTATTATTTTAGAAAACTCATCGTTAAATGATAAAAAAGTATATATATTTACATCAGATAAAATTTTACCAATAATTTTGGAATACTCGGAATATTTTTCAACTAGTACTTTAATTTCCTCTTTGAAATCTAAACTATCTTCTCCGAAAAAGATTCCATTAAAATCATCCTCCATTTCTTTTTGTACTGCAGCATCTGCTACTTTAGAAATGGATTTTTTGATATTTCTAACTATATGTACTAAACATCTTTGGATTTTTGATTTTGGAAATACTTCACTAATAGCACTTTTAAAGTTAGAACCACCATCTGTTATGAAAATAATACTTTTAGAATTTACTTTACTTTGAAGTACTTCTAAGAAAGATTTTATTTCTGAATATCCTTCTCTTTTTAGTACATCCATATGCAAATGTACAAGCTTTCCTGAAATAGTTAGACCTATTGCAGTCATTAATGCTGATTTATTACGCTCCAGTACATCGCGGACACTAAAATATTTTGCATCGATATAAATAGCTACAAATACCTCATTGCTATAGTTACTTTCAAAATAAGTATCGACATCTTTATTCATTACAGTACAAAAATTTGATATAGTTTGCTTACTAATATCAATATTATACGTTTCGTAAATTGATTGAGAAATTCTATTTGTTGATAGACCTTGTCCATATAGCGAAATGCATAGTTTAATCATTTTATAACTATATGAAGTATCTTCAAGATATTTGTTCTTAAATGCATGATTTCTAAATCTTGGAACATTTACAGTAATAGTACCTAATTCAGTATGTAATGTACGAGAATAATATCCATTACGAATTAATTTAATCCCTTTTTTTGCTAATTTTGCACTCTCATCATTTGCAGCTACTTCTAAATTTTTCTCAATGATCTCAATAAATGAATTTATTTCCAAAAGTTCCTTAAAATTTGATATACTTTTCATGTTGCCTTTCTTGTTTCTTTTTTGTCGTAAATCTAGTATACAACAAGGCACAAAAAAAATGGAATTAATTTTCCATTTTTTTTCGTGTTAAATAATCTGTTAATCCTCCAATTGCTTTATTCGAAGTATTATTTTGTTGAATAATTGAAGAAACAAGTGTTCTTTCGAAGGATTCAACATTTGGGAAGTTTTGTTTAAACTTAATTCTGGTTTTAATCTTTTGATTAACTGCTTCGATTCTATTTGTTGTTTTTATGGTTCTATGCATTCTTTGAGGAAAATCAAGATATGTTGAAATATTAGGATCACTAAAAATCTTATTTAATGTCATTTCATATTTTTTATATTTATTTCTGAGGTAAGTTAATTGATTTTCATAGCTATCACGATCTGTCAACTTGAATAATCCACTGAAGTCACCTATTATTGATGGTAAGTCTTCTTTTGTTACTTTTGACATTATATTTCTCAGTACATGTACTGTACATCTTTGTATTTTAGCATTTGGAAATCTACTCTTTATAACTTTATTTATACCAACAAATCCATCAGTTACAATTATATCTACTTCTTTTACTCCACGTAACTTCAAATCATCTAAAACTTCTGACCATAATTCTATAGATTCACGATATCCGATTGAATAAGATACTATTTCTTGAAAACCATATTCATTTATACCTACTACTAAATGTACACCTTGTAGTTCATACTTATTATCAAATCTAATTGGTATATATGTAGCATCTAAGAATAGTGCAATATACTTGTTGCTTAAATCTCTTGCTTTAAATTCCATAACGACTTCATTAGCTACAATTGTCATTGTACTAATTGACTGCCTTGAATACTTAACATTGTAGATATTATCTATGAATATACAGATATCATTATGTGATAGTCCTAATTGAAATAAAGTTAATATTATTTTTGATAGTTCTTCAGTAGAAGATGAATATTTAGTTAATATTTTTGTATCGAACTCACCATTTCTGTCTCTTGGAACTTTTACTTCAACTTCACCATATACTGTTTTTATTGTTCTATATGAATATCCATTTCTATAATTATTATTTTTATTTTCTGTTATGAATAATTCGAATTCCGTTTTAAGTAATGAAGCAACATATGACTTAAATAATTTATCATATGTTGAAATATTCCATTCTGATATATTCGTATCTTTGAAGTCCTTATCTAATTCCTTATACAAATTTTTTTTTAATAATTCAATATTATCATCTAAATGATCAAATGCCATAAAAAATCCTCCTTTTTTAGATAGGAGTATTTTATGATTACACAAGATATTTTACATTACCATATTTTCATCTTGCTTTATGTTTTTAATTTCTTCACCAATTTGAAAATAATAGTCACTTATTATTGTTTTTGAATATCTAGTATTTTGAATTTTATTATCATTATCAAAATTGTATCTTTTTATTTCTTGAATTAGAGCTCTAAATAGAGACATGTCATTACCATATGAGCGATGTTGTTTGCTAACAGATTCAAGGTTAGAATGAAATTGTTCAATGATATTATTGGTTTTGATAATTTTAGAAAAGTCACTATTATAATTAATAAATGTCCAGATTCTTTTAGACTTTATTATATTCTTTAGCAGTCTTGCATGCCTAGAATATTTTTTTATGATTTCTTGTAACTCAGATAAAATCATTGAGTTTTCCACTTCGAAAAATAATCTATTAAAATCATTTTCAATTTCATTAAGTTTATCAGCTGTTACTTTCCCTTTAAGACCTTTTTTTATATTCCTTACAACATGAACTAAGCACCTTTGAATTGGTACATCACCAAATACTGTATTTATGGCATCTGCAATTGAATCCAAACCATCAACAATAAAAATTGGATTCTTCATTTTTATCTTCTGATTTAATCCTTTTAAAAATCCCATTAATTCTTTTTTGGTTTCCCCTTGCAGTACTGAGGAATGAATTACTATTTTTTTACCTGCTGCAGTTAAACCTATTGCAGTCATAAATACAGATTTATGACTGTAATCTTTATCTTTTACTGAGAAGTACTTTCCATCTAAATAAATGCAAACAAATTCTTCATTTGGGCAAGAGTAAAGAAATTCAGTTACAGATAAATTTAAAACTTGACAAATAGTAGAAATACTTTGTTTAGAGATTTCAATTGAAAATGTACTACTTAACACTTTTTTAATCCTGGAAGTTGACAGACCATGACCATATAGATCAACGATTAAAGAACATAGTTTTTGACTATAACTAAATTCATTTAAACACTCATATTTAAAACCATGGTTCCTAAGTCTAGGTATATTCAGTTCTAAGTTTCCAACTTCTGTTTTATAATTAACTGAATAGTAACCATTTCTATAAACTTTATTGCCATTTTGTTCTAGTTTATTTTGTAGTCCTGTAATTTCATTAATCAGTATTTCTTCATAAATATTTTTCATTTCTTGCTCAAAATTTGGTATAATAGTCATGTGGCTCCTTAATGTTTTTTGGCGATTATATTATAGCAGAGTTCACAGAAAAAAGGTAAGTTTTTGCTTACCTTTTTTTCTGTCTTATATAGTCAATTAAACCACCAACTGGTTTGTTAGATTGACCATTT
>JBOFSX010000019.1:0-1999 GCA_051651765.1 Anaeroplasmataceae bacterium
ATATTACTAAACTAGTCATTTCGTATTCATTTTGCAATAGTTCGTTTATCGTAACATTAACATCATCATATATTTATCTATCTATTTCACATCAAGAAGATAAAAATAGTTATCTACACTGTTTTATATTTTTTTTGAAATTTGATTTTATTAGAATTATACTGATTTAAAATATTGTAGATATTGAGAGAAATTTAATTCTGCATCTCCTTTATTTAAATTGATTAATTTATTAAAAAAAATCTTAAAAAATATATTAATATAATTATTTAATGCATATATTTGTGAAACAATTTCTAATATATTTATTAAAAATATTATATCGCCTTCTACTACTTCAACTTTACATGTTTTAGTGCTTGTTTTATGCATTATTTAGATCTAGATCAATTCTTTCAACTTAATAAACTTGCTATTTTTTTTGGTTTAGATTATTTCACTCGTAGGACTACATCCTTGTAAAACTAATTATAACAATCTGATCTAATTTGTGTAGCTATATTTTTTTATCATTATTCCGATCATGAAGTTTATTGTACAATGTTTAATGGTTTGTTTTTTAGATGAATTAATATTACCTACCATCGTTATAACATATCACTCAAAATTCAATAAGTAACAAGCCAATTACGATAGAATTCTCATTTAAAAAACTCGTAGAATTATTTTCATAAACTTATTAATGTTTTATTTTGGCATTAAAAATTATTTTTATAGATTCTTCTATAACTTCAATATCTGATTTAAAGATATCTAAATTATACTCATAGTCAAAGCTCAATTCATGAATAAATTTATGTCTTAATTCTAGTAAGTATAAAATTCTGTCATATTTACTAGTTGCGTTTTCGACCTTTTTAAGTGGGCCAAAAACGTCTTTTATTCCAAGTTTATTAAAACTATCATTTATCTTACTTAAATTTTGAAAAGACATTTTATTAGCTATAATCCTCTCAATAATAACACCTGATTTTATTTTTTCGATATCATCGCAATTCAATCTTACTTCCTTAGTTATTGCTTCTAAATTTGATTTGTTTTTTAACAAAACGATATAGCATTCTTTAAAAAAATACTCAATTATAGTAATTAAATATGATAAGCCCATATTTGCAACAAAAATTCTAGGTGTAGGAATTATAAAATTTTCTAAATAAAAAAAAATATCCTCATTTTCTATTTTTACATAATTAAAATAAGTTTTAGCAGCTGATAAAACATTAATAAGGCTATTATTGACTTTATCAAGTCCACAATTTAAATCTGGTATGTTTTCTTCATAGCAATCAAAAAAACAATTAAAGCCAATATCAGTTTCAAAGTCAACATTAAACTTTTTTGATATTAAATCTAAAGTTAAGTTTAATTTTTCAACATCATATGAGTTTCCAAAATTTGAAAGTCGTAGTTTGATATCAACCATAGATTGAATTGTTACTATAATGGAAATATTTTCTGTGTACAAGTCACTATCTAAAGCATAGTGAATATAAAAAAAATTATTTGCTTCATCAGTTTTGTAAAATTTATATCCAAGTAATAATAAAATCTTTTTTAAATCATTTTCATAACATATACCTATTTTAATATTTCCATCATATCCCATACAATTTACCGTTCCTTTTAATAACATTTTCACAAATGTTTAGCTTCTGAAAATTTATACCTAACACAAATTACAATTCAAATATTTAGTACTCTAATAATTCACATAGACATCTACCTGGAGATGGCTAAATTATGTCCATTTTTTTTATAATTGTAAAGTCAGAATTAATAACGTATATGAATTGAATAGTATATGCATAAATAAAATTATACTTAGTTTCAAAATTATCATACTCATTAAATTTCAAGAAATCTAAGGCCGAAGTTATTTCTTTTTCAGTATAATCGTCACAAAAAAGAAATAAATTATTTTCATCAAAAATGGAATAATTACCTGAATTAATTTTTTTCAATTTGTTTTCATATGAAGCGATAAATGTATTAACTTTAT
>JBOFSX010000020.1:0-2640 GCA_051651765.1 Anaeroplasmataceae bacterium
AATTGTAGCTAGATTATTATTTAAAATTCTTTCTAATCTAAAATATTCTTTAATATCTATTATAGAATATAGTTCTTTTTTCTTGTTAGAAAATAAAATTTGAACATTTTTTAAATCAGGATGATATTTAGAATATTTACTAACTTCTTCATATTTTAGTTTTAAATCATTAAATTCTTTTATGATATTACTATATTCTTTGTTTATTTTGTCTTTAATAAATATAAACTCTTTATATTCATTTGAACTTTTTATACTTTCAATTAAATCATCTAGTTCATCTTTAATTAAATAAATAGACATAAGAAACTCCGTTCAATCACTTTTAATATTTTAACATATAGAAAATTCAAATACTATATAACAATAAACTTTTAAATTAATAATTATTTTATAATCAAATCAATGAACTTATAATTATTAGAATCAACTAAACCTTTATTAGTAATTCTAAGTTCCTGTATACAAGAAAGTGACAATATAGACATAGTCATAAATGGAGATTCTATTTTACATCCAAGTTCTTTCCATGTTTTTTCTATAGTATTAATTTTATTTGCTACTACTTTATAGTTATCAATACTCATTAACCCAGCTATATTTAAGTTAACGCTAGCTATAACTTTTTGATTGTCAACACAAACTATACCACCTTGCATATCTATTAAAGCATTAACTGCAGCTGTAATATCTTCATCAGTAGTACCTATAACCACTATATTATGAGCATCATGAGAAACTGTTTGTGCTAAAGCACCTTTTTTAAGACCAAACCCTTTAACAAAACCAATAGAATGTATACCGTTATTTTTATGTCTATCGATTACAGCTATTTTCAATATATCTTTATTTATATCTGAAACAAGATTATTATCAACTGGTCTTAAAGTATCTATTGTATGTTTAGATAAAGCAGATGATGGTATTATTTCAATAATGTTTAATTGAGCTTCTTCTTTGTTGTAGTTTACTTTAAAGTCATCAACTGTTTTATAATTTATCTTAATAGAATTAAGTGCTGATTTAGGAAACTCAATTCCTTTACTTTCTTTAAACTCTTCAGATTTATTAAAAACTATATTACCTTTAATAATTACTGTTTCAATATTAAGATCATCTAAGTTATCTATAATCAAAATATCAGCATATTTATATGGAGATATAGAACCATATTCATCATCTAATTTAAAACAAGTGGCAGGATTAATAGTAACCATTTGAATTGCTGTTATAGGATCTATACCTAATTTAATTGCTTTTTTAACAATGTAATTAATATGTCCTTTTTCCATAATTGTATTTGGATGAGAATCATCAGTAACTAAGCATGCAAATCTACTATCAATATTAGATTTAGCTATTATTGGAGCTAATTCTTCTAAATCTTGCCAAGCAGACCCTTCTCTAAATTGAGCATACATACCTAATCTCATTTTAGTTAATGCATCTATAAACCTAGTAGATTCATGACAACATCTAATTCCTGTAGCAATGTATGCATTAAGATTATGACCAATATCATGAGTAGCGTAATGTCCTGTAACAATTTTATTATATTTATGTGTATTGTTAAGTATTTCATGAACACTATCATCACCTGCTATAACACCAGGCATGTTCATCATTTCACCTAATCCAATAACATCGTCACGTTTCATCCATTCATCTATATCAACAGGTTTAATAACAGCATTACTATCCTCAAATTCACTTAAAGCAGGTACACATGAAGGAATAGTCAAAAATGAATTAATTGGTGTGCTTTTAATGTCATCTAACATCATTTTTACACCATCTAAACCCAAAACGTTACATATCTCATGAGGATCATAAAACACTGATGTAGTACCGTTAGGTATTACAGCATTAGAAAATTCACTAGGTTTAAGCATAGAAGATTCTATATGCATATGACTATCCATAAAACCAGGCGATGCATATTTATTTGTTCCATCAATAATTTTAGTATGCTTATCTATTGTATGAGAAGCATCACCTACTAAACATATTTTCTTAGACTTAATAGCAATATCTATATTAGGTATTATTTCTTTTGTGTTAACATTTATCAAATTTATATTTTTAACAACTATGTCAGCTTTAATTATTCCAGTTGCAGCCTTAGCTAATGTTTGAGTAAAAAACTTATCTTTCATATCTATCACATAATAATATAAATATTATTTTCTCCTTTTTTTATAATTATAGCACAATATTCCATTGTATTTATAATACAACACTGTAATATAATTATTAATGATAATTTTGTGATATTATATAAAATTTGAATTATTACTGTAATTTTTAATTTAAATAGATATAATTAATAGTAAAAATATTAAATTTAGGAGGAATTATGAAAAAACCTGTCGTAATCACGTTAACTATAGTAGGATTTTTGTTAGTATGTACTTTTATTTGTTTAATCATATATTTTCTAAGTTTCGTATCTAAAAACGTAAGTAAAAACCCTAGTGATGATGAAATTAGATCTTCAGAGTATGAGTTTTCTGATAGACTAAGCAATAACTCTACTTACACTAACCCAAAAGAACTTTTTGGTATTAAAAGACAATATATTAATTATATAGAATTTTCTAATGCATTACTTAGTGATGACTCAGAATTAATAAAAACTAA
>JBOFSX010000021.1:0-10005 GCA_051651765.1 Anaeroplasmataceae bacterium
AAAATAATATAAGTTGTAGAAAAAATTTATAAAATTATTTTTAGAATCTTCAACATTTCTATTTGACAAGTTTGAAGTCTTGTGGTATAATAATAGTATATTAAGAAATAAGAAAATAAATATCCGAATAATTTGACAATAGTAGTTTTTCGTGATATACTACTTGTATAATGAAAATTAGTTCAAGAGAATGAATATGATTTGACAATATGACATTCTTATGATATAATAATTATATAAGATAGTAAAAAATAAGTTAACAAAAAAAATTATTATTACTTATAATGTATTGTGAACATCAATCGACACAAGTGATTTGAATCACAATAAATATTTTTCAATGAAATTATGATAAAAGATAATGATTGAAAAAAAATAAGAAAAAAAAGTTTACAAATTATATTATTATTACTTATAATATAGTATAAATAAAAAATAACATTGCACAGAGGTGCAGTCCCATGAGGACATTAAGGAGACGATTTAGTAAAATGGAAAAATCAACAATATTATCAACTCACGAGTTAGCAAAGCAAATCACTGAGGCTTTAAAAGGTTCAACTTCTAAGAGACTTACTATCGAAGATGTAAAAGCTTTCTTAAGAATCATGCCTGAGGTTGTAGCTAAGAACGTAGTAGAAGGAAACATCGTAAGAATTCACGGATTCGCAGATTTATTCGGTTCATTAAAAGAGGCTTGTGAAGGAAGAGACCCAAGAACTGGAGCTACTGTTCAATTAGAAGAGAGATTATTAGTAAAAGCTAAATTATCAAGAACTTACAAAGAAGCTGTAAAAGCTGCTTATAAAGAAGCAACTAAAGTAGTAGCTGAGTAATTTTAAAGACCTGTTCGCAGGTCTTTTTTTTATTACCTATTTATTTCCACGTTCAATAATGAAAAGTTCCTTTTAATTATAATGAGTCAATGAATATAGGGGGTTTTTATGGAAACACATTTTGTAGTAAAAACAATAGAACTTACGGAGGTGGTAACAAAATTAAAAACAATATCTCATGATTATATTAACAATACAGATATTGATGTCAATAATCTTTACAACATATGTTGTGGATTGATTGATAAATATGAGGCAGTGCTAAGGGTATATAATACACCAAACTCGAATAAATTTGGCGTTATATTCCATTCATATCATGGCGTTATAGGTCAGCTTTTTGAATACGCACTCACTATTAAATATCATATAAACAATATGTCTTTAACAGATGACGACGAGGCTTTGTATAAAAGGGCGAAATACACTAATGATTCTTTCTGTAGGCGTATTTTTAGGAGTATGATATCGTTCAAAGAAGAAACAAGCAATAGCGAAACAGATATTACATTTTTAGAATATGTTAAATATATGGAGTTCGTATTAACTTTCATAGAAAGATTAATGAGTAATAATTCAGGTGGAATACTTGATTGTCAAGCAGGAGGAGATGCTCCTGATGTATATGAAGAATTTAAAAGAAATTTTCTATTATTAGTCGGACATGCAAAAAATCATAAAGATACAAGATTTTATTTTGACCTATACGTTGAACCTATTGTTATGAATGGTATGGTATTGAAGATACTTAGTATTCTTGAAAAAAATAAGTTCAATAAAAATACTCTTAAACAAATCATTAATACAATAGGAGTATTGTCACAATATTATATACCAGGCATATATGGTGGTTCGAAAATAAGAATTAACAGTAATACGTCTATACTAATGCAAGTACTCAATACATTTGGTAGTATGGCTAATGATGATGGATTATTTAGTTTAGAAACATTGTTAACTGAGACGAACCATACTATTTTAATTAACAATATTGATAGTTATTATTTTAATACTTTTAATACGCTACAATTGACTGATAAAAATAATGAAATGACTGAGTGTTTTGCATTAAAGTTAATGTCAACAATAGATAGAGTTTCGCATAAAAAAAAGACACTGTCAGCCAATAAGAAATTAATATACACAGCAGTTGGAGTAATTACTGGAAGTATTATGTTCGGAACACTAATAGCGGCAAGAACTACAAAGAAAACAGTTAGAAGAAGATAAACTGTTTTTTAAAATTCCCTACGCTCACGCGCACATAAGGTACATGGGGTATGATATTTTTGTCAAAAATATCCATTCTCTAAAATGCCTAAAAATTAGTATTTTAAAATTAAAATAACCAGTATTAGGAGGTATTAACAATGTTGGCAAATAGGCGAAACATATCATCAATTCTTAAAATTTCTACTGATATGTATACATTAGCAAACAAATGCAAAAGTAAAAATTATATAAATAATGAAGAAGATGTTCAAAATATTGATTTATTAATAGATAACACAATCAATATATGGGATGGAATAAAAGAACAGGCAAACAATGAACGTACATTAGGAATCACTTGTGACCTTTATAAATCAATTATAAATCAAATATTAACAACAGGATTTTCATTGAAATATAATATTACTAATGACACTGACACTTTAAATTTTGAAAGGACTGAAGGGGTAGCTTCATTACAAGAAACAATAGGGATTAATGGTGAATTATTTGTAAAATCTGATTCTATGATTACTAATAGAAATTTCTTAGAATACATGATTGTAGTATTAAGGACCATAAATACAGCATTATCAGAAAGCCCTAATAAAAACATTATGTATGATGATAATTTTAACGTGACAATCAATGCTAAAAACATACTTAGAGCTTTTGATATTGATAAGATAAAAAAAAGTAATAATAAAAGGTCTTATATTGATATGTATATACTTAGACTTGAAGATGGAGTATACTCAGCGAAAATGTTAACTATAATTGGAAAATACGGATTAAGTGTAAATACTATAAGATTAATGATAATCCTCATTGGATTGATATATTATAATCAAATCTGTAATATAACTGGAGCATGTGATGATATAAGTACTTCAGAACATTGCAAAATGCAACTTGCAAGATTATTTTCTGACTTTGATAATTCTGATTCAAATCAAGATATATTACAAAAATATCTCTCAAGCGACAACCTGTTTGATAATATCTCAGCAAACTATTTCAATGTATTTAAGAGATGTGACATGCTTAACGAAGGTAATATTAAACAAATTGACACTGATTCAAAACATATATATGATAAGGCGATTGCAATAATGGGCAATAACAAGCGTTCAAATAAAACAAAAAGTACTATTTTAAAATGGGTTATTCCAATTGGAGTATCGGTAGTTGCCGTTGGCGGAATATTATTCTCAGCAAATCGTAAATTAAAATCAAATCGAAAGAGATAAACGGAGGAGAACGATGAAATTATTAAGAACAGAGCAATTAAACGATATCCATACAATAGCAAAAACAATATATGATGTATCAGTAGCATATAACAATGGAATCAATGATAATTCCATACATGCAGTGACATTAAAATTAGATATAGTAATAGAAAAAATATGTAATATTGTTACAATGGTAAAAAAATCATGGTTACCTAAAAATGGAGCAGTTTATGGTATGTATATTGTACTGCTTGGAGAAATGCTTTCATTTGCATTTTTTTTAAAATACACAATAAATCCTGATATGGATTTTACAGATGAAGATAATGAACTTATTGAGAGTTTTAAATTTGCAACAAAGAAAGATATAATGACGCTTATGGGTGTTGAGTTTAATACTTCAAACACGATGATTAGCAAAAAAGATTATGCAGAGTGTATAAGAATATCTACCAAAGAAATAATAAGGGCATTAGCACAATCTGTTGAAGAGAATATGTGGTATAAAGATATGAACTGGATTAATGAAAATATTGTTTTAACTACAACAAATATACTTAAAAAATTAAAAAGTAACGAAGACAATACGTTATTTGGAACTACATTTATTGTAAAAATATTTATGCCAGCATATTCAGCAAAAATATTGAAAATAATATCTCACTATGATACATGGGAAGAAGTATTTGCAAGGACAATTTGTGTCTCATATACCGCTTATCACAAAACATTAAGTTTGTTATTGAATAGAAAAATTGAAGAACTTAGTGCTCATTGTCATGATGAAATAGCTAAATTAGCACTTGATGTAGTTGGGAAGCATAGGTTTGAGAATGCTGGTATACCACAAGTTTGTCAAGATAGTTTCATGACATTAAAGAGAATTAATGATACTTTACCACCTCATATTATAACTTCTTCAATCAAATCTAATGCTGATGCAACTGTTATTGCAAAAAATATTTGTAGCGATATCACATCAATAATTAATATATGTGCAGACCAGGAAAATGCATTTAATAATAATATGAATAGTGTTATAAAAGTAACTGATATATCACTTCGTACCATTGGAGCAGCTACTGCAATTGGATTAGTAGCATTTGTGATATTTAAACAAACTAAAAAGACAAATAGAAGAAGATAAAAAGTGTTTTTTTAAAACGGCTACGCCCATGCGTACATTCAATACACCCCCTATTTTATAGGGGGGTATTTTTTTTGGATTTCTAAAACTCCCTATTTTTGGATAAAAAAATTTTTTACCCCTCAAAAATCTGTTTTTTCGATTTCACTACGCTCATGCGTGTATTTAATACACCCCCCTTAATAATAGGTCTAAAAAAATCCAGTTTCTAAAAACTGCAAATTTTGGGAGTTTTCTCATTTTAGAACAGTTAGTGTTCGAAAATAGAACAGTAGCTCAATTATTTGAATATAAAATACTTTGATATTCAAAGTATTTACATAAAATAAAGACTATCAAATTGTTTGATAGTCAAAGTATTTGTGTGTGTGAGGCAGTTTAGACAAATTTTATACTAAGACCACAAAAATGCCGTCATAGTTCACAGGTCGCTATTGCTCTTATTTATACTTAAATTATATCATAGAACTTGCCAAAAATCAAATCTCATTTACAAAAATAAACAACAGTCGGTGTTTGAACAAAATGCTACATTATTATATAATAACCATATTATCCCAACAATCGAGAATTGAAAAGATTGTAAATAGAATTTGACTTTTTATATATTAAATGGTATTATATGTGTATAGATTAATACGGAAGAAAAAACACAGAAAAAAAATGTTGTTTCAACGGTAAATCGAATTTGACAAATAATTGCAAACATGGTATAATGTTTGTATAAGTAAGAAAGGAGGTGGAATGCGAGAAGCATTACATTAAAAATCCTCTGTGAAGAGGTAAGGAGAATTATCATGCAAAACAAAGGAAATATACCTGTATTTAAAAAATCAACATTTTTAGCTTTAACAAAAAAAGGATTAATGCCAGTAGATGAAAGTATCAATTATAAGAAAGATGGATATGTAGTATGGTACTTCGAAGATACGACAGAGGTTAGAGATGCGATTAAAGAAGTTTCAATGGAAATAGGTAGAAGTGTTTTTAAATTAAAGAATTTTAAAGTAGCTATGGGATTGATGGCTAAAGGATATGAAGTTCTAAATATTAAGAAAACGGAAGCAGATGGTAAACAGTATGTGTTCAAATGGGAAGAAACTATTTATGAAGATATGTTAGCAATAAGAGAGGAAATCTTTGGAGCAGATTGTATAGTTCATGAATAATGTAAATCAGATTTGACTTTTAGTAATGAATATGATAAAATATTAATATAATGAAAACAGAGGAGATGGTTTAGCACATGGAAGCAAAAAACAAAACAATGAGTAATTTATATGCTGTATCTACAATATTATTTGACTTTTTAAGACAAAACAATCGCACTATAGTGATAGGTAATTCTTATTTAAATGTAGAATTTGGTATTCAACGTCATAATAGAGATATAAACCTTTTGAATGTATGTATACATAAACAACATAAAGATATTGTTGGTAAGTCTAAGATAGTTTCAGTTGCTCATAATGATAAAAATGATGGTATTGTTTATTCGTCTTTATGTTCTGTAAATGAAATGTATTTAGATTATGATAGAATGTATTTATTAGGTAATCATGATTATGACAATCATTGTACTAATGGCGAAATACATAAGATTATGTCGAAGAGGTTTTACAAAGAAGACTCTTATAGAGCATTACTTGGTTATATTGTGTCATTATATAAGTTTGAATATATGGAAGAAGAGCATGGGTTCTCTAATCTGTTTTCTGGGCAAGTAAGAGATAATTGTTTAGATGAAGAGTATAAACAAACATACTTTGCTGAATATACTATTGAACGAATTGTAGAAGCTTTAAACACATCATTAAAAACAAACCTTACTATTGATGAAATTCTTGAATCAAGAATTTGTGATTGTTGTGGACAATTTCATAAGGACGACAACAAATATTGCGAAAGTTGTATTAATAGTGCTAAAGCATGTCCTACTTGTGGAGAGCTTATTTTCAATAATTCAAAAGAATTGAAAATAAAAGGAGAAATAAAATGTTCACATTGCATAAGAAAAAGTGATGGTGTTGGTGTATGGGCTGATTATAGCGACAAAAAGACACCTGTGTTCTATGGAGAAGGAAATTATACAGATAACTTCTTCTTTGGTTGTGAGATTGAAGTTGAGAAAGATTTCTGTGAAGAGTATAATAGAACAGATTGTTCTAATGTGATTGCAAATTATAACGAACATTTATATTTTAAAACAGATGGGTCATTACAAACTTGTGATGGATTTGAAATTATCACACACCCTTGTACAATTGATTATCATAAGGAATTTACAACAGATTCTATGAATATCTTAAAAGAACTTGGTTATGAATCTGACAGTATGTCGACATGTGGTCTTCATATTCATGTTTCAAAGAAAATCTATAAAGATTTAGATAAACCTCGTGATTATTATTTAGACAAATTATTGTCTGTTTGTTCTCAATATTCGAGAGAATTACATCTATTATCAAATAGAGGATTGAAGACATCATATTGTGGATTCCCTACTATTCCAAAGATTAGTTGTAATAATGAAGAAATATTATCGTTAGGTGTAAGAAAAGAATTTATAAAAATGTCGAATGATGATAATGATTCAATATCAGATTATAATTGGTTAGACATGTTCTATCATGAGGATTCTCGTTATAGAGCTTTAAATTTAAAAAATGATGCTACAATTGAATACAGACTTCCACAAGGAACTCTTAATGGAGATATGTTATTAGTTCACTTGCAAACATTCGACAGATTGTTAAAGATTGTAAGAGAAGACATAGACACATCAAATGTTTCATTCGATACTCTATTCTATAGCTTCTATCCAGAATTAGATAATCATATTGACACAGTTTTATAAGTATAAAACGGTGTGTAAATGAAAATTGACACACCGTAAAATCTATGATATAATTTATGTATAATAAAGATAAAGGAGTGATTTGAATGAGAAAAATGGGAGTTTCAATTAGATTATGTGGAAGTAAAGATGATCTTTATAAATACGAAAAAGAACTTAGAAACAATAAAAGAGTTAATATTACAAATATAGATGATGATACGGCTATTTTAAATATATCTCTTAATAATGATAGTTCCGATAAAGATTTATTAAAATATCTTGGAAATATTGAATTTGAAAATATAATTGCTTACAATGGAATTAAGAGATATGGAAATACTTTTTCAAAATTAGTATTTTCAATAAATGAAATTAAGATAAAACCAAAAGACTTTATTAAGAATATGTATTTTATATATGAAAAATACAACTCTGTTATAAATAATTTCACATCTATCCATAACAATTCGTACATTCGTGAAGAAATTGGATATGGACATGGTGCTATAAATACAAAAAACTTAGCAAGACTTCAAAATGCTTCTATCAAAGAAATTAAAGACCATATATATAA
Source organism: Anaeroplasmataceae bacterium (assembly GCA_051651765.1). GTDB lineage: Bacteria > Bacillota_I > Bacilli_A > Acholeplasmatales > Anaeroplasmataceae > JBOFSX01. Next base: position 7,844 of record JBOFSX010000021.1, read on the forward strand.
TGTAAAACATAATAATTGCGACCTTATCAAAATAGATGGTAGAACTGTTATATTAGATATGGGAAGAGAAACACTTGCTTTTGATAGTTTGTTCTTAATAATTGAAACATATTTACGTATCATAGATTTGTGTAATACTATTACAGATGATGAACTTAGTCAATTATATGATTATAGTTCGTTTGTAACAAGACTTGGAAACATACCACCTAGAATATACGGTAGAGTGAATTTTTCAATGGATAGACAGTTATTACCAGATTATTCAAAAATGAAGATTAATTCTAAAGTACCATATTATTTCACTGATACAGACTATGATTATATGAAAGAAAGGCACTTAGCTTTTAAAGATACAAAGAGTATACCAGACGAAGTTGAAAGATACGACTCATATTAATTTCTCTCGATTCGTTTTGAGAAGTTCCACTTAATTTATATCGGGTAGTCTTTTACAAGACTACCTTGTATAAAAAGTGTAAATGAAATTTGATTTATTTTAAAAAGTATGTTATAATATTTTTATAGAAAGTTAAGAATAACTCTTAACTCTCAATAAAAGTAATTGTAATTGCAAGTTTTCACTAATAAAAAGTGTAAATGAAACTTGACTTAAAGTAAAAAGCATGATATAATTACTGTATAACAATAAAACAAAGAGATAGCACAAAGGTGCAAAAGGGAGATTATTATGATGAACTTAAACGAAACTAAAAATTTAATTACTTTTGGAACTGAATTAGTAGGATATGCAAATGAGAAGTCAACAATCAGATACTTTGTAAAAAAATTCAATGAAGCTATGGGATTACCTGAAAATAATGCAACAGGAACAGTTAAGGAATTAATCAAATTCGGTTCTTCATCAAGTAAAAAAGAGTTAAAGGAATGGGCGAAAGAGCAACTTGACATACTATTATCAAGTGCAGAAGATGTAGCAATTGAAAGAGAAACATACGAGGTTCAAGCTCCAAAACCAAAAGCAGAAGCTAAACCAAAAGCTGAAAAGAAAGCAACTACTACTAAAAAGAATGAAAAAACAGAAGAAATTGTTGAAAACGATTCTCTTATCGACTCAATCTTAAACGGTGTTGCGTAATGACAGCATATAACATAGACCCAGAATTAGAATTAGAAAGAGTTGAGGGCGAATCACTAATGCCCTCGACACGTTCAAAAGCTTTTAAGGACGCAAAAATTTTAGGAGCTTTAAGATTTGCTACATATATTGAGAACTATTCTGAACTTGGAACTTTTAAACAGTTTTGTAAATCTTGCACTGAAGATGATTTAGTTGACATGGAACAGTTGTATAGAGATGATTGGGCAATGAGAAAACACTCAAAGGCAGTAAAACAAACAGTTTCAAAAGAACAGATAGCATTATTAACAGACGAACACTGGCAAAAGTTGGCAAGAATTGATATAGCTCAATTCTACAAATTTGCAGAAGAAACAGAGCTTTTTAAAAAGAATGATAACTTAAAAGATTAAGTAAATCAAATTTGACTTATAGCAATAAACATGATATAATTACTGTATAACAAACAATAAATAGCACAAAGGTGCAAAAAAAGGAGATTATTATGAAATACGCAGATTTAGTAAGGGATTTATCAGTTCAGACAGGAGTAACACAGGAAGACATAAAATCAGTTCTTGGAGGACTTAGAGATTATGTAGAATTAAACATCTTAAAAGAAAAAGAAATATCAATTCCAAGACTTGTAAAATTCTCGGCTGTTGATGTTGAAGAAAAATCTGGAATATCGTTTAAAGGGTCTAAGCAAGAATTATCGTGGGTAAAACCAGCTCACACTACTCTTAAAGCAAAGGTATTAGCAATAAAAGAGTTAGTTGAAATTCAATCAAATCCTGCATTAGACAAAGAGAAAGAATCTAAATAATAAATATGTTGGTGGGTGTCGGAAGACACCCTACATAAATAAAATGGAGTTGATAGAGAGTGAGCAAAAATAATAGAACGATATTTGTTGAAATTTATAGAGATATTCTAAAGAGGAAACCAAAATGTATAAATGTTGAGGTAGCAATGATTGAAAGAGGTTATGTTATTGACAAGACTTCACAAGATGGATTTAATCCAAAGAATTTTGGAAAACTATTAACACATTATACTAAGATAGATGAATACAAAGTAA
>JBOFSX010000022.1:0-8303 GCA_051651765.1 Anaeroplasmataceae bacterium
AACAGCACTAAATTTTCTTTGACTACTAAAAGGAATAATTTCTAAATTTTTAATTCTTTTTGCTCTTCCAAACTTCTCTTCTAATGCGTTATTAGTCATATTAGAGTCATTTGTAGCATTAAGCATTGCACTGACTATATTTTTTGTAGAAAGACCATTTATAGAATTATATTCAATAATATTTTTAACAGTCATCGTACCATCTGTTATTGTTCCGGTTTTATCCAAACATAATACGTTTACTCTGGCTAACATTTCAATACAATATAACTCTTGTACTAAAACATTATTTTTAGCTAACTTAATAACACCAACTGCTAGAGCTATACTTGTTAATAAATAAAGTCCTGATGGAATCATACCTATCATAGCACCTGCAGTTTTTCTAACTGCATTTACATATTCAACATTTCCACTTGAAATTTGTAAGTAAAATAACAATGCACCTATTGGAATAATTATAGCTGCCATTACCCAAATAATTATGTTAAGAGTTCCTAACAATTCTGATTTAGGTTTCTTATATTTTTTAGCTTGATTAGTAAGTTTATCTACATAGTTATCTTTACCTACAGCTACTACTTTAGCTTTACAGTTACCAGATACTATATAAGAACCTGACATTAAGGTATCTCCAGGCTTTTTTTGAATAGCATCAGACTCTCCTGTTAAAAGAGATTCATTAACTTCAACATTACCGTCTAATACAATAGAGTCAGCACATATTTGCTTTCCTGTTTCAAATAATATAAGTTCATCTAGTACAACCTCATCAACAGGTATAGTTGTTTGGCTACCTGATCTTATTACTGATGCTGTAGGACTTGATAAAAGCGATAAGTTATCAATAGTTTTTTTAGCTCTAATTTCTTGAATAATACCAATAATAATATTAGCAGCAACAATTACTAAAAATGTTAAATCTTTAATAGCACCAACACTAATTAACCAACCAGCAATAGATAAAGTTAAGATGTTAAAGAATGTAAATATATTTGAAAAGAAAATGCTTTTAAGAGATTTAGAAGTTGTCTTATGTTTATAGTTTGTATAACCTTCTTCTTTTCTTAAATCAATAATATCAAAATCTAACCCATTTTCTAAATCTGGTTCAACTCTTTTAACTTCAGAAATAGGAAGTTGTTTCTTTTTCTTATTTTTAATATTTTTAACAATTCTAGGTGTTGCAGGTTTAATTGTATCAATAGTAGTATCTAATTCTATATTAGTGCTTAGCTCATCAGGGATACTACCCTCATCTAAAGAATTATCACGAATTAATTCATCGATTTCATTATTCTCTAATGTATCGTGAATAATTTCTTTTAATTCATCACCTTTAGGTAATTGCACATTGTGTAGATTAGAGTTTTTACTCTTGTTCTTTTTCTTACCTTTTGTACCTGATTGAACAACAGTTTGTGTACTTTCAACTGCAATAGGTAATTCTGCAGTAAGATTATCTTCTACGACTTCAACTACATCTTTATTATCAATGTCAGTACTATCTATATTAGAAATATCAGTAGTTTCTAACTCATTGTTATTTACAAATTCATTAGAATCAACAACAGGTTCATTTGTTTCTATTATTGATACATCTTCATTTGTACTTGTAGTTTTATTAGGATGTTGTTTGTTGTTTTTAGACTTGTTAGTTTTCTTACTCGCCATCTAAAATACCTTCTTTCATATTAATTGCAATCGCGCATATTTCATCAATTTTTTCTATATTATTATTTAGATATAAATATCCAATTAAAGATTCAAAACCAGTTGCATTTAAGTAATCGGTTTTAGATAAGTTTTTTCTTGTTTTCATACAGTTACTATTTCTACCTCTTTTAAAGATAGCTATTTCTTCTTCAGTTAAAATTAATTTTTCTTGCATATACATAATTAATTTTGACTGAAATTCAGCACACGTAAGTTTAATAACATTTTTATGTAGATCATTAACTTTAGTAAGACCTATATTTATAAAATGTTGTCTAATTTTAAGTTCGTAAAAACAATCCCCAATATAAGCTAATGTCAATCCATTCAATTGATTAGGTTGCATTAAATTAAACCTTCATTTGATAAAACTGTTCTTATTTCATCAGCTTTATCAAATTCTTTATTTTTTTTGTATTCATTCCATTTGTTAAATAATTCTATTTGAGAATTATCTAATTTAATGATTGGAAATACAAATCCAAAAATTTGCAAAATGGTCTGTACTGTATTTAATTTAATACTCAAATCATTATTATCATTATTCAATTTAATTAATTGATTAATATCTTTAACTAGTCTATTAATTAACATAAATACATTAGGCGTATTAAAATCATCATTCATATACTCAGTAAAGCTAGATATTATACCTTTATCAGCATTACTAGTTAATTCAACTTTATTTAAAGCTAAATGGATGTATGCATTTTTAATTGTTCTTTTAATTTTATCGTATTCTTTATAATGTTGTTCAAATAATGAATCAGAATATGAAATATTACTTCTATAAGGAGATGATAAAATTAACATTCTAAAAGCCATTAATTTTTCTTCTTCTTTAACATCATTAACTAATATAACATTACCTAGTGATTTAGACATTTTAACACCATCTAAATCTAATCTTCCTACATGAATCCAATATTTAGAAAGATCATGGTTATATAAGGCTTTAGATTGAGCTATTTCATTTTCATGGTGAGGAAATTTTAAATCCATACCACCACCATGAATATCGATTTCGCCTTTAAAAATGTCTTGATTCATAACAACACACTCAGTGTGCCATCCCGGTCTACCTGTACCGAATGGACTATCCCATTTTATACCTTTATCAGTTTTTTTCCATAAAACAAAATCTTGAGAATTTTGTTTATTATTATTTTCTTCTATTCTTACAAATTCATTTAGTTCAGATGCTATTTGGTTACTTAGTTTACCGTAACTATCTAATTTCGAAACATTAAAATAAACATCTCCATTTGATTCATAAGCGAACCCTTTTTGAATTAATTCGTTTATAAATGAAATCATTTGTTCTATATAGTCGGTAGCATTAGGCATTACATCTGGAATATTACTTCCTAAATCTTTAACATTTTTCAAAAATGCCTCTGTATATTTTTTTGTAATTTCTTTTTCGGTTGTATTTTCTTGAATAGCTTTATTGATAATTCTATCGTCAATATCTGTAATATTTGAAACATAGTTAACCTTATATCCTAAAAAAGTTAGATATCTACTTAACATATCAAAAAAAATTACTGGTCTAGCATTACCTAAGTGAATATAGTTATATACAGTTGGACCACATACGTACATGTTTACTGTATTTTGATGTATTGGTTGAAATTCTTCCAATTTGTTTGAAAGAGAATTATATATTTTAAGTCCCATAATATCACCATCCATATTAAATAGTTTTTCTCTATTATATTATGCCTTATTATGCAAAAAATGTCTACTTTAACGTTTGTTAAAGTAGACAAATTATACTATTTTATAGAATTAATAAAGTCTTTAACAATATCAGAGAATCCATTAATGTCAAAAGGTCCAAAATCAGTATCGAATTTTTTAGCATGATTAGCTATATTGTCAGCTGTTACTGTTGAATTCTTTTTCTCGTCAGTTTCATCTACATAGAATTCTAGTACATTTGGAGCTGTTACATTAATAAGTGTAGGAAGTGCTTCCATAACATCAGCGTTATATACCGCAACTACATCTATTATTAATTCAAATTTTTCTTGATCGTTATAATTTTCATCAAATCTAAATGATTGTGTTCCAACCATGAATGATCTAGCATTTTTAATTTCACCTTCTAAAGATAAAATACCCACTAGATAACCAATGTAAACATTAAATATATCTTTTGAATAGTAATCAAAAGTAGATTTAACTGCAATATCACTAGCCACTGAGTTTGAAATTCTACCAGCAAAACCACCTAATACAAATTTATAATCAATTTGTTTAGCATCTTCATATTTAGCTGATGTAGCTTTAATATTAGTATCAGCTGTTGCTGTTGTAATATCAATTTTAGAGTGTCCAACAAATCCACCAACATATTGAGAGTTGTCTAGTTTGTCTGTCGCTGTATCTGTATTCGTAAATGTTAAATTCATTTTAGTATCTTTTACATGACTGTTTACAACTTTAGCACCGTTAATAACTTTTTTACTTCCATTACTTCCGATTAAACCACCAAGCATAATGTGTTTTTTAGAAACAATAATCATCTCTATTTTAGTGACATTACAATTAATAATTTGGTTAGCATTTGTACCTACTAGAGTACCTACAAATGAAACAGTTGAGTTAGTACTTGTTAATTTAACTATAGAATTAGTAATGTTTACATTTTCAATAATACCTTCATTGTAACCAGTAATAATACCGATATTTACTTCAGATGTTTTTGTAACATCAACTTTTGCGTTATCAACATTTAAATCAAAAATATTTGGAGTAGTAGTTTCTTTATCATTGAAGTCTCTTGAAACATAACCAAATAATCCAACATATTGCTTAGTAGCTGTTATTTTAAAGTTTTTAAGAGTTTTTCCATTCCCATCAAAATAACCATAAAATGGTTTATAATCATCAAACAATGGTGTTAATTCTGCTTCATTAAAATCTATGTCATTTTCTAATTTATAGTAAGCTGTACTATCATTTTTTACTTTTTCAAAATCACTAGCTGTTTTAACGATAATAGCATTCTCTGCATTTTCACCAATAGTAATAGTTTGATGAGTTTTGTTATAGTAAGTTACACTCTTAGAATCAACTGTAGCAGTGATTTTAATTTGGTATTTATAATTCTTTTTTAATCCATTAAAATCATGAGTTTGAATGTCTTCGTCAATATCATCAAAAGTAAAGCTATCGACTGTAACATCTTCGTCTTCAGGATCATAAATTGATGCTTTTACAGTACCGTTAGTAATTTTATCCTTTTTATCTGATATTTTGATTGAAATACCTATACTAGTTCTCATTGGTGTAACATCTGTAACTGTTATTTTAGCTTTGCTACTAGAACAAGAAGCTAATGTTAATAATGCTACAAATACGAACATAACAAGTATATACTTTTTAAATTTCATAGTAAAACCTCTCTTATTTAATACATTTATTATAAATAAATTGTGCAATATTACAATAGTTGTAAAAACTATTACATAATATTACACAAATATAATTAATTTATTTTTTTAATATCAGCAAAAGATAACTCAGTAGGAGTACTTCTACCAAATATTTCCACTAAAACTGTAACAACTTCTTTTTCTTCATTGATACTAGATATTTCAGCTTTCTTGTTGCTCCATGAACCATTTACGATAAGTATTTCTTCTCCAACAACAAAATCGAATTCTGTTTTTTGAAGTTTACCAATACTTTTAAGCATTTGGTTAATTTCTTCATCTCTAACTGGTGTAGGTTTTGTACCACCACCACTAGAACCTAGAAATCCTGTAACTTTTTGAGTATTACGAATGATATACCATACGTTTTCATCCATGTCAGCATCAGTTTCAGTTTCAACAAATATGTAACCAGGAAATATCTTTCTTTTTTTAATACTTTTACTACCATCTTTTTTTAAAACTTCGTATTCTTCTTCAGGGACAAGTACTTGAGTAACAACATCACCTTTTTTATAATTTGCAATTCTTCTTTCTAAGTCATCTTTAACAGAGCTTTCAAAGCCAGAATATGTTTGTGCAATATACCATTTTTTCATTTATACACCTCTATTGTAGAATAAGAGCTACTAATTTAGAGATAAAAATATCAAATAATAGTAACAATAATGTTAATGCGATTATAAATATAAATACACGTACTGAGTCAGCTAGGAATTTCTTCCAAGTTGGCCATGTAACTTTTTTAAGTTCTGGATAAGAAGGTTTAAAAAATGGATATAGTGAAAGTAATAAAGCGATTGTAGATAACACTACTAATACCCAAGCAAATTGAGTAGGAAAACTTCCTATTACAGGAAAATCCGCATTAATTGATAGAGTGTCATTAAGTATTAAAACACCTAATAATAAAGCTACAACTGATAAAATTAATAATACATAATTTTCCCAAGCATGTTCATTTTTTAGATACTCTAAAATTCTACTTCTATGTTCTAATTCATTTTTAATTTCTTTTTTCTTATTTTTTTTCTTTTTACTCTTTTTATTTTTTTTGTTTTCTTCAATATTTTCAGTAGAAGATAATGAATCTGAATTTTCTATTACTTCTAACGCATCTATTACATTTTCAGTTGATTCAGGTGTATTAGCATCATTTTCTTTTGATATTAAATCATCTTTATTTTCGTTCATCAGTTTCCTCCTACTTACTCTCTTTATGAAGAGTATATTTATTACATTTTGTACAATACTTATTAAACTCTAGTCTTTTTGTAGCAGTTGATTTATTTTTAGTAGTATTGTAATTTCTACTTAAACACTGCTCACAAACTAAAATAACTTTTTCTCTCATAAAAACCACCTTATAGTGTTACATATTATTTTATAATAAATCTATGTTATAGTCAATTTTTATTTAACTTTTACACAAATAAACACAATACAATTATTCAATAAATTAATGTTTTAATTCAATAGAATATACACTATTATAATTTATCGTCTTTAATATTACTTTCAACTTCTTTATTTTCAATTTTTTCTAATTCGTTTATAGCATCTATTGAATCTGCGATTTGCTCTAATTCAATTATTTTAGCCTCTTCATTTGAATGCGGATTCTTATTTAAGTGTATTATTTTAAAATTCGATACAATTATTTTTTTATCAGATCTAAGATCAAAGTATCCTATAACACAAACAAATATTGCGCCTAGTGTTCCTTGAATCATATCTCCCATTGTGTCAGCAAGCGCAAGTTTTCCAACAAAACCCTCACCGGTTAAGTTATCTTCAAATCTTTGCATATTACTTCCAAATATATTATCAATGAAGAATTCAAATATTTCCCATATTCCAGCTGACGCTACAGATAGAGTAAAAACAAATAATACTATAAAGAATGGTCCTAATTTAACAGGAACTTCTTTACTCTCATTAAATATATTAATAATCATAAATCCAATACATGCTATAAACGAACCACTTATTACATGTAATATATCATCCCACCAAGAGTATTTAATATAAAATTCTGCTGCTTCTCCTAAAATAAGGGCTGCAGTACAAAATGCTAGAAAGAAAAACTCAAATGCATGCGGAATTGACACTTTAAAAAATTTTGCTAGAAACTGTGGTGTGAATGTGAACAAGAACATTAATGTTCCTTGTAATATTACAAACCCATGTCTAGATTCTGTAGCAGTTGTGTGGTCGTCTGTTACAGCACTAATAATTGATACAACAATTAAGAAAATACTTAATATTCTTATGAACCAGTAAAATGAATCTGTAACAAATTCTGATTTACTTTTTTTAGTTTTTTTCACAGACTCACCCTCTTTTTTTGTTATTTTAAACAATTTATGAATCATTTTAAAAAAACAAAAAATCTAGTTAAGCACTAGATTTATTGTTTAAAAGTTATCTACGCTCTTTAATACGTGCAGCTTTTGCAGATAATGTTCTAATATAGAATAATTTAGCACGACGAACTTTACCTAATCTAATTACCTCAATTTTTTCAATTGATGGTGCATGAATTGGGAATGTACGTTCAACACCTAAACCATAAGATATTTTACGAACTGTAAAGGTTTCACTAATCCCACCACCTTGACGTTTAATTACTAAACCTTCAAAGATCTGGATACGGTGTCTATCACCCTCTACGATTTTAACGTGAACTTTCACGTTGTCTCCTGGACGGAATGCAGGTACTTCTTTAATATATTTTGAAGTTAATTCTGCTATTAATGCTTGTCCTTTTGCTTTTGCCATATAATTCATCTCCTGACTTCCAATATTCTTATGTATATATACACAGCGGAATAAAGTGTATGTTGCTTTTGCAACTAATATATTTTAACATAAATCATATAAAAATCAAATATTTTTTTAATAAAAATTTAAAAATTATTTAAGTTCTAATGTAGGCGTTTAATAAAACACCTAGTCTATTTATAATACTAGAAACTAATTTGTCTATATCAGCTGTTTCTAGTGTTTTAGTCGAATCATTAAATACTAGTTTGTATGCTATTGATTTTTCATCACTATTTATATTCTCACCTTCATATATATCAAATACTGAATAATCGATAAGTTTATCTTTACTAATCATTTTAATAACACTAATGATTT
>JBOFSX010000023.1:0-8511 GCA_051651765.1 Anaeroplasmataceae bacterium
TCAACTAATGGAGTTTCAAAATTAGTAATATCTAATTCTGTTAATGCAACACACATAGAAAACATAAAAGACATATCAGTAACAAAAGAAGTTTCAAAATTTGAAAGGTCTATTTTTGTTAATTCTTTGCACGAATCAAACATTCTAGTCATATTGGTAACGTTAGAAGTATCAAATTTAGAAACATCTAAACTTCTTAACTTCTCGCAATCAGTAAACATATAACTCATATCAGTTGAATATTTTGTATTTAGAAGCTTAAGACCCTCTATATCTCTTAGTTCCTTCATATTATAAAACATATAACTAGCATTTGTTGGAGCTACTAAATATTTACCAGTAATGTAAATATTGTAAGAGTCTTCTGTACCTTGTTCAGTAGTTTGGTAAGAAAAGTGAACTTTATCAGTTTTTTTAACAGTAATATCTACTTTATCAGTTAGATTACCCACTCCATGAGGTATTGTAGTACCAAAATATATAAACCCGATTTTATCTCTATCTAATCCTAAAAATTTAGTTGGCTCTTTTATTTCCGGATTATCAGTTAGGTCAGTTTTAAATTGGTAGTCTGTTAAATCTATAACAGCTAGCTCTTCGTCAGGTTCTATGAAAGTAATTTCATCTTTATTTGTTAATGAAACGAATACAAATAAAATAGTAAAGAACGATGAAACTATAAATAAAGATGTGAAAGCAATAACATATTTCATAATAAATCTCCTTTGTTGTATGTAATTTTACCATAAAATGTATAAATAGTCTATGAGTAATAATATAGTTGATTTTCTTTAAGTGTATATAAATGTAATGGTATTATTAATTTAAATATAATACTTTACTATAGTATGATCAATACGATTAAACAAAGATAATGGATTATATATACTATTAAATAAAAATGATGTGTATAGATTATTTAACTCATTTATATAATCACTATTTACCGTAATATTAAAAGTATATTCAGTATCTAATAAATCAGCTAGTGATTTAACTGTATTTAAAGATGAATTAGATAGATTTATAAAATTTATTTTACATAACATAAATGCTTTATCCAGTTTAGTTGTTTTAGAAGTATCAAAGTTAGAAATATCTAAAGATGACAATTTAATACAATTATAAAACATAAATGTTATATCAGTAACATTAGAAGTGTTAAAATTAGAAAGGTTTAATGTAGTTAATTTTGAACAACCATAAAATAGATGGCTCATATTAGTAACTTTAGACGTATCAAAATTTGACAAATCTAAAGTTTGTAATCCATTACAGTTTCTAAATAATTGGTTCATATTTGTTACTTTTGAAGTATTAAAGTTTGATAAAGCTAAAGTAGTTATTTTATTACAATTATAAAACATATAAGACATATCAGTCACATTAGAAGTATCCATTTTAGATACATCAAGTGATAGAAGTTTATTACAGTTGTAAAACATATAAGACATATTAGTAACTTTTAATGTATCGAAGTTTGTAATATCTAATTCGGTTAAACCATAACAAGCTCTAAACATATAACTCATATTGATTACATTAGCTGTCTTAAAGTTTTTTATATCTAAACTTTGCAATCCAAAACAATCGCTAAACATAGCGTTCATATCAGTTACATTGATAGTATTAAAAGATGAAACATTTAAATTTGATAAGCCACTACATTTGTAAAACATGTAGCTCATGCTAGTAACATTTGATGTATTGAAGCTACTTACGTTTAAACTAGTTAAACCAATACACCCAGTAAACATTCTTTCCATTGTGTTAACATTAACAGTATTAAAATGTTTTAAGTCTAGAGTTGTTAAGCTAGTAGCATTAGAAAACATATAACTCATGTTAGTTACCTTAGATGTATTAAAATCAGATATGTTTAAATTTGACAAGTCTGAGCAATTAGAAAACATATAACTCATATTTTCTACCATAGAAGTATCTAGAGTAGACATATCTATATTAATTAGTTTTGTACAACCTCTAAACATATAACTCATATTATTAACTTTTGATGTATTAAAAAAAGATATATCAAAAGTTAACATTTCCGCACAATCTCTAAACATTCCAGCCATATTAGTTACATTAGCTGTATTAAAACTCGATATATTAATTTCTGATAAATTAGTACAACCTCTAAACATATAGCTCATACTAATAACATTAGAAGTATTAAAATTAGACAAATCTAAACTTGTTAAATCTATAGAATCTCTGAACATTGAATTCATACTAGTAACATTAGATGTATCTAAATTTGATATATCTAGAGTAGTTGCTTTAGAACTACTAAATAAGTAACTCATATCATTTACATTAGATGTATTAAGATTAGAAAAATCAAAACACGATAAAATACTATTAGAAAACATTCCTGTCATATTAGTTACATTAGAAGTATTAAAATTTCCAAAGTGTATTTTTTCAAGTTTATTAATACCACTAAACATATAACTCATATTAGTAGTTTTAGATGTGTTAAGAAAATCAAGATTATCGATTTTTTCTAAATTATTCATGTTGTAAAAAAAATAGCTAGAATTTATTGGTGTATATATATGTTTTCCAATTATATAAACGTTATAAAATATATTTTCATTTTCATTAATAGTAGAATAATAAAAATGAACAGTGTCTCGTTCTGTTTTACTTATATCTTGTTTATCTGATAAGTCTAATTCTATATCAGGTAGTGTATCACCGAAATATATATATTTAATTTCTTTTCTATTTAAGCCTAAAAAATCTTTTGGTTTTTCTATTTCAGGTGTAGTTAAATCTGTTATTATCTCATAATCTTTTAAACTTAAAGGGCGGTCAATGTCGACATATTCCATTTTAGATTTTGAATATATTAATGTGAAAATAATACCAATACAAGAACCTACCATTAATAAAATATATAAAACATAACTTATAATTTTTGACACTTATATCACCTCTCATACATTTATACATAATTTTTATAATTCATAATTAGCATGACAACACAAATTATCATATTTAATTATATTTTAATAGAGCTATATAAGCAGAATAATAAAAAAGGATTGTATTATTTTGAATAATACTTAATATCGACATTATCAATTAAATATATATATTTTTTTGATAATTATCTATTGAAAGAAGTATATTCTATCTAAGCTCTATCTAATCCTAGAATTAATTTGGATTACCTGACAAATCAATTTAAATTTGATGTTCAGTTAGTTTTATCTGACTTTATACTATAATAGAATTAATTTATGTTGTAAAACAAATAAAATTAGATATTAAAATGATACTTAGACTTACATTAGAAAATAAATAGTTAAGAATATTTGTAATATAAATCAGTTTGATCATATTTTTACCTATAGCAATAGCATTGAAGTTCTATTTTAATATTAGTTGAATATAAAATTAGGATATAGAACTTGCAACTCTTCTATGTAATCACTGTTTACTGTAATATTTATTACAGAGTTTAAATCTAATAAATTTAATAGAGTTATACAATCTTTTTTACTAACATATTCTAAATCTAATATATTAATTAAACATGATTTGAACATATCAGTATAAACCGTAACATTTGAAACATCAAAATTAGTCATTTTTATAGAAGTTAACTTAAGAGAACCTTCAAACATACTTGCCATATCAGTTACCTTTGCTGTGTTAAAATGAGAAAGATCTAAACTTGTTAATAAAACACAGTTACTGAACATATGAAACATAGTAGTAACATTAGAAGTGTCAAAACTAGATATGTTAAGGTCTATTAAACGTTTACAATTACGAAACATATAAATCATAGTAGTAACATTAGAAGTATCAAAACTAGATAAATCAATACTTGATAGTTTTAAACAACCATAAAACATGTAGTTCATATCAGTGACATTAGATGTATTAAATAAAGAAACATTTACTGACGTTAATTCTCTACAATTAGAAAACATATATGATAAATTAGTTGCACTAGATGTATCGATACTAGATAAATCTATAGATTTTAATACATAGCAATTATTAAACATATAACTAATATTTTTAGCATTAGAAGTTCTAGATTTAAACATAACAATTGATTCTAGTTCTCTACAATTAGAAAACAAATAATTTATATTTATTACATTACTAGTATCAAAATTAGATAGATCAATATTTTTAAGTACTATACAGTAATAAAACATAGCAGTCATATTAACGACATTTTTTGTATTAAAATTAGTTACATCAAGCGTTTCTAATGCTTTACAATTAGAAAACATATAATTCATGTATTTTACATTAGATGTATCAAAACTAGATAAATCAATATCTAATAAGGATAAGCAATTACCAAACATATACTGCATATCAGCAACTTTGCTAGTATTGAAGTTGGAAATATCAAGTGTTGTTAATGCAGCGCAGTTGAAAAACATATGATCCATACTAGTAGTATTACTTGTATCAAAGTTAGACAAGTCTAATGTAGTTATAAGTAGACAGTTTCTAAACATGTATTTCATATCTATGACTTTACTTGTGTTAAAACTTGATAGGTTTAAAACAGTTATTGACTCACAATTATAAAACATATAAGCCATATCAGTTACATTAGTAGTAATGAAATTTGAAACATCTAAAACCTTAACTTGTAAACAGTTGTAAAACATATTTCGCATATTCTCAACTAAGGATGTATCAAAATTAGATACGTCTATAGTTGTAAGTTTTGAACAACTGAAAAACATTTTCTCCATAGTTTTCACGTTATTTGTTTTGAATTTAGAGACATCTAATAAAGTTAACTGACTACAATCTGAAAACATGAAACTCATATCTATTACGTTTTTTGTATCAAAATTACTTACATCTAATGTTTTTAAAATCTTACAATTAATAAACATTGATTTCATATTAAATGTATTAGAGGTATTAAATTTAGAGACATCTAATTTTTCTAATACTAAAAGGTTAGAAAACATATTACCCATATCTTCAACATTAGAAGTATTAAAACTAGAGATATCTAAGAAGTTTAAATTAGTACAGTAAGAAAACATATAAGACATATTTTTAACGTTATCTGTATTAAAGTTACTTAAATCAAGATCAGTAATTTTTTTACAATTCATAAACATTTTAGACATATTAATAGAATTCTTTGTATTAAACTTAGATGTATCTATACTGCTTAAATTCTCACAATTATAAAACATTGAATTAAAATATTCTACATTTTCTGTATTAAACTTAGAAACGTCTATTACTTTCAATAATTTGCAATTATAAAACATATTACTCATGTTTAATACATTAGATGTATTAAACTTAGATACATCTAGCGCATTGAGTTTTTCACAATTATAAAACATATTACTTAAATTTCTTGAAGCTGATGTACTAAAATTAGATAAATTAATATTAGTTAAATTTTTACAATCTTTAAACATGTAACTCATATTAGTAACATGGTCAGTTCTTAAATATTCTAAGTTATTTATATAAGTTAAATTTTCCATGTTACTAAAAAGATAACTAGAATTTGTTGGAGCTAAAACATATTTTCCGACGATGTATACGTCGTACATTGCTTCGTCATCAATATAAGTAGTACTATAGTAAAAATGAACTAAATCATTAAGATCTTTACTAATATCTTGTTTAGTTGATAGCGTTGAATCATCTATAGGTAATTTCTTGCCAAAATATATAGACTGTATTCTTTTTCTACTTAATCCTAAAAAAGCTCCAGGATTGGTAGTTTCAGGATTACTAGAAAAATCAGTCTTAAACTCGTAATCTTTCATTCCAATAGGATAATCTGGTGATACATGTTCGATTTTTTGCTGTGTTTTAATAATCATAAATACTAATCCTATACCTAGAACTGTGATTAGTAGTGTGTAAAATAAATAAGAAAATATTTTTGACATATTTGTGACCTCGAATTAAGATTTATTTTAATTAAAAGGCTCATATACATATTCGTATATGAGTCTTTTTAAGAACATATAGTTTCCTTGTTTTTAATATGGGTTGTCTTAAAAACAAATTAAATTTTATTTGTATTTTCATTAACTTAGATAAATCATTAAATAATAATGCAATAGCATTAAAGAAGTTTAGATATACTAATCTGTAGCAACAACAAAACATTCTATCCGTATCTGTTACTAATGAAGTATCAAAAGTTTATAAATTTAATGTAATGTGTTTTGAATGCTCAAACATAGATATAATTGAAGTAACATTTGATATATCTAGAAATGAGAAGTTTGTTTGTTGCCTTAGCTACACTATTACTATTAAAATATATTAAATTTGCAAAAAAATGTCATAAGTAAAATTGATATCAAAATGGTTACAAAAGATATTATTTTCATAATCTACATCCATTTTTGTTTTATTTTACCATAAAACTAAAAAATACGAAACTTTTATTATTAAAAAGGTTTCGTATTTTTGCTTTTTTGAAAACTCAATAAAATTACTTGAAATAGATAAATTTTACTTAAAAAGTTATTTGAATGAATTCATAATTAAATGAAAATTCAGGATATAAACCTTCTAATTCTGTAATATACTCAGATTTAACTGTTATAAGTATAGCTTTAGCTTCTAATAAATCAAGTATTTTTTTAGCAGAGTCTAAGTCGAAATTAATTAAATTAATATTTTGAATATTGCTATCTAAAAACATATCATTTGTGTTTGAAACATTAGAAAGATTAAATGAACTTATATCTAGATTTATTAAAATTGTATCCGTAAACATAAGTTCCATATTTTCAACTTTTGAAGTATTAAAAGAAGTAAGGACTAAAGTATCTATTGCTGTTACATTTCTAAACATACGTCTCATGTTAACAACATTTTTTGTATCAAATTTAGATAAATCCAATTTATTAAGACTATAACACATATTAAACATTGATTCCATACTAGTTACATTAGAAGTATTGAATTTAGATAAGTCTAATGTAACAAGTTCTGTACATCCACTAAACATTGCTGTCATATCTGTAACTAGATCAGTGTTAAAATTAGAAAGGTTCAAATTTTTTATTGATGTTCCTTTAAACATATCTTTCATATTAGTTACTTTACTTGTATTTAATTTAGTAATATCAAAACTAGAAAGATTAGCTTGATCAAAAATACCTTGCATGTTTATAACGTTTGATGTGTCAAAATTAGACATATTAACTTCAGATACTAATTGACATAATCTAAACATATAACTCATGTCTACTACATTACTTGTATTTAATAAATCTAGATTTTCAATAGTTGTTAAATTTGATAAAGTAGAAAAGAAATATCTAGAATTAGTAGGAGCATATATTTTTTCGCCTATTATATATGTTTTGTATCTATCAACTTCATCTATTTTTTCTATAGAGTAGTAAAAGTGTACTGTATTCTTTTGATTAACACTTATATCTAGTTTTGTAGATAAGTTTGTCTTAGTAGGAATTTCTTTACCAAAAAATATACTAGTAACCTTTTCTC
The DNA here is from genome assembly GCA_051651765.1 of Anaeroplasmataceae bacterium. Lineage (GTDB taxonomy): Bacteria > Bacillota_I > Bacilli_A > Acholeplasmatales > Anaeroplasmataceae > JBOFSX01. The sequence goes on from JBOFSX010000023.1 coordinate 7,495, forward strand.
TTTCTAATCCAAAAAAAAGTTGTGGATCTCCTTCAATTTCGGTATCAATTGCATAATTAACTATTTCATAATCTTTTATTTCTATTGGTGTTTCGTTTTTATCATCTTGCTTTATTTCATTTTTAGCGTAAATTAATGTGAATACTAATCCAATACAAGACCCTATGATTAGTAGTATATATAAAGTATAACTAAAAAATTTTGACATATTTTGCACCCCTTTTATGTGTATATACTATCATATATTTTGGTTTAAATCAAAAAAAAGTATTATTATAAAATAAAAAAACCTCATTTAAGAAGTTTTCATTTGTTTTAAAGTTTATATTAGGATAGTTTTGAATTAATGTATTAATTATAGATTTATCAACCTTGATTGTTATATTTTTAGTATTAGTTATTAAAGATATGAATTTGTTAACATCTGTGATAATAACATTACTTAAGTCTAAATCTGTAAGTACGTCATTAGAGTCCAAGAATTTGTCTATGTTAATAATTTTTAATAAACTAAAGTTAGAAATATTTAATGAAGTAAGTTTATTTGTATTAGCAAACATATGCGACATATTTTTAACGTTTCTAGTATCAAAATTTGATAGATCCAATTCGGTTAAACTTTTACAATTATAAAACATATAAGACATGTTAATAGAAAAAGATGTGTCAAAGCTAGAAAGGTCTAATTTTTCTAAGTCATAACAATTATTAAACATTCTTGTCATATCAAATACTTGAGATGTGTTGAAATTAGATATGTTTAATGTTTTCAATCGTTCGCAACCATCAAACATATAGCTCATATTATATATATTGGATGTATCAAAGTTTTTTAAATCAAGAGATAAAAGACTTTTACAATTATTAAACATATTATACATTCTAATTACGTTTGAAGTGATAAAAGAAGATAGATCTAATGATTTTAGTTTATAACAATCATAAAACATATAATTCATATCATAAACTAGTTCTGTATTAAATGAACTAAGATTAACTTCTTCTAAATTAGTGCAA
>JBOFSX010000024.1:0-18325 GCA_051651765.1 Anaeroplasmataceae bacterium
ATGTGAAATTAGATTATTTACTCAACATGAAGTAGTGAGCGAATTAACTGAAGTACAAGAAGATGAAATGAGTCAAATTCTATTAGAAGATGCTAAAAAAATTAAATCAGGTTATAAACTTGGTGATATTGTTGAAGTTGAATTAAATATGAAAGAATTTGGTAGACAAGCTGCAAGAAGTGCAAAATCTACATTTGCATCTGATTTAAAAGCTTTAGAAAGAAAAAAATCATATGAATATTTTAAAGCATTTGAAGATGAAATGATTAGTGCGTATGTTGTTGATATTTCTGATAGATTTATTACTTTAGACATAGGTCAACAAACTACTACCTTATTACCATTAAATGAATTGCTTCCTAATGAAAGATTCAATAGAGGCGACAAAATTAATGTTTATGTTAAAAAAGTAGAACAAACAACTAAAGATCCAAAAGTATTTGTTTCTAGAATTGAAAAAAATCTAGTTACTAGATTACTTGAAAACTACGTTCCAGAAATTAAAGAAGGAATTATCGAAATTAAAGGTATAGCTAGAGATCCAGGAGATAGATGTAAAATTGCAATCTACTCTAATGATCCTAAAGTTGATGCTTTAGGTTCGTGTGTAGGTAAAGGTGGTACTAGAATTAGAGAAGTTGTTAATGCTCTAAATGGAGAAAAAATCGACCTTTATAAATGGAGTGAAGATCCAGAAGAAATGATAAAAAATTCTCTTCAACCAGCGGATGTATCTAAAATTTTAAATATTGATGTTATGAACAAAACTTCTTTAGTAGTTGTTCCTGATGAACAACTAAGTCTTGCTATTGGTAAATCAGGTCAAAATGTTAGACTTGCAGTTCAATCTTCAGGTTGGAGAATTGATATCAAACCTACAAGTCAAGCTTATGAAGAAGGTTTATTAGAAGGTTTCTTATTTTAATGAATCAAGTACACGATAAAAAACAAGTTCTAAGAACTTGCGTAATGAGTAGAGAAGTTTTAGAAAAAAAACAACTATTTAGAATAGTTAGAACTCCTGAAAAAGAAGTTATTATCGACCTTAAAGGAAAAGCTAATGGTAGAGGAGCTTACTTAAAAAAAGATAAAGATATTATCTTAAAAGCTCAAAAAATAAAAATACTAAACAAAAAATTAGAAGTAGAAGTTCCTGACTCAATATTTGAAGAATTACTAGGTTTACTAAATGAATAAAATATTGAACAATTTAGGATTATGTGCCGCATCTAGAGGAGTCATCACAGGTGAAGATTTCGTTCTAGATGCTATTAAAAATAAAAAAGTATATTATCTTTTTTTAGCAAATGATGCATCTATAAATACTGCTAAAAGAATTAAAGATAAAGCAAAAACATATAACATTGAAATCAACGAAGATTTCAGTACAGATCAATTATCTCATGCAATCGGAAAAGATAACAGAAAGATTATAGGTATAAGTAACAGTGGATTCGTAAAAATTTTGAAGAAATAGGTGATATTTTGGCTAAAAAAATAGCAAATAAAAAAGAAGTAAGACAATCTAATTTACCAAGTAAAGATGCAAATGCTAAGGTAGATGGAATTTTAATATATACAGATGGTATGACTGTTTTAGACGTATCAATAGGTTTAAATAAACCAATTAATGAAGTAGTTAAAAAATTAATGCTAGCTGGTATTATGGCTAGTCAATCACAAGCTATAGATAGAGAAACGGTAGAATTACTTGCTCTTGAATATGGTTGTGAAATTAAAGATGAGGTTATAACTGATCTATCTAGATTTGATGAATTTGTCTATGACGATAAAGATGAAGATCTAATTACAAGACCTGCAGTTGTTACTATCATGGGACATGTTGACCATGGGAAAACTACTCTACTTGACTATATTAGAACTAGTAGAGTAACAGCAGGTGAAGCTGGTGGAATTACTCAACATATTGGTGCTTACCAAGTTGAGAAAAAAGGTAAGAAAATTACATTTATTGATACTCCAGGACATGCTGCATTTACTGAAATGAGAGCACGTGGAGCACAAGTAACTGATATAGTAGTATTAGTAGTAGCTGCTGATGATGGTGTAATGCCTCAAACTAAAGAAGCTATTGAACATGCTAAAGCTGCAAAATGTCCAATTATTGTAGCTGTTAATAAAATTGATAAACCTTCTGCTAACAAAGATAGAGTTATGGAAGAATTAACTCATCATGAACTAGTGGCTGAAGCTTGGGGTGGAGATACAACTTTTGTTGAAATCAGTGCTCTTAAAGGTACAGGTGTAGAAGATTTACTAGATGTAATTCAATTAACTGCAGAAATGAATGATTACAAAGCTAATCCTAATAGACTAGCTGTTGGTTCAGTTATTGAAGCTAGACTTGATAAAAGTTTAGGACCAGTTGCTACATTATTAGTTCAAAATGGTACATTAAAAGTTGGAGATTACATTGTTGTAGGTAATACTTATGGACGTGTAAGAACAATGGAAGATGACATGAATACTAAATTTCAAACAGCTGCTCCTAGTCAAGCTGTACAAGTTACAGGTTTATCTGTAGTTCCTTTTGCTGGGGATAAATTTATGGCTTTACAAGATGAAAGAACAGCAAGACAAATAGCAGAAGAAAGAGCTTCAAGAGCTAAACATGAATTACTATCTTCTAAAGTTACATCACTTCAAGACCTATTTGGTCAAAATGCAAAACAAAAAGAACTTAACTTAATTATTAAAGGAGACGTTCAAGGTTCAATAGAAGCTCTTAAAGGAGCTATAATGAAAATTGTAGTTGGTGATATTAAAATTAATGTATTACGTTGTAGCGTTGGTGCAATTACTGATACGGATGTTATTTTTGCGAGTGCAAGTAATGCAATTATTATTGGATTTAATGTAAGACCTACAACTCAAGTTAGAAATTCAGCAAATGAAAAAGGTGTAGAAATAAGATTATATTCAATAATATATAAAGTATTAGAAGAACTAGAACAAGCATTAACAGGTATGTTAGATCCTGAATTTGAAGAAGTTGTAACAGGTACTGCAGAAGTAAGAAGTATCTTTACACTAAGTAAAGTTGGAACTATTGCTGGATGTTATGTTAAAGATGGTCACATCGAAAGAAATTCGCTAGTTAGAATTATTCGCGATGGTATAGTTATTTATGATGGTAAAATGGCATCTTTAAAAAGATTTAAAGATGATGTTAAAGAAGTTAAATTCGGTTATGAATGTGGTATTACAATCGAAGGATTTAATGATATTAAAGAAATGGATATTTTTGAAACTTCTATCATCAAGGAGAAAAAACGTAAATGAGTATAACAATTAAAAGACTTGAATCATTAGCTTTAAGGGAGTTAGCTCTTTTACTTAGTAGTGATTCTAAGAATAAAAAGCTTAAAAACGTTGTAATAACAGAAATAAGAATTACTAATGATTTATCTTTTATGACAGTATACTACACATCATTTTCTGAAAAAGAACTTGAATCAGTTAAGCAGGCCTTAGATGAATCTAAAGGATATTTAAGAAGTGAATTAGCTAAAAAATTAAAAGCAAGAAAAATGCCAGAATTATTATTTAAATATGATGAAGCACTTGCTAATGGAAATAAAATGAATGAAATAATTTCTTCTTTAAATATATCAAAAGAATAATATTTAAATTAATGACTTATTACAATTTATGTAATAAGTCATTTTTATTTTCTTATTAAATATAGTATAATAGTATAAGGTGATAATTTATGAAAGTAGCATTAATAGGTGCCGGAGCAAGTGCTCTAATGATAGCTAGTATAATCAATAATAATGATGTTTATGTATTTGAAAAAAATGCCAGTGTTGCAAGCAAATTAAGAGCATCAGGTAATGGTAAAGCAAATATATTAAATATAAATGCGAAATCTTCCGATTATAATAATTCAAGTTTTGTACAAAATATATTTGATGAATTTTCACCTAAACAAGTCTATGATTATTTTAAACAATTAGGTTTATATATGAGACAAGATGATGAAGGTAGAGTTTATCCTTTAACTGATTCATCTAAAACAGTAGTTGATATATTACTGCATAATTGTAGTAATACAAATTTAATACTTGATTACACGGTAACTAGTATTAAAAAAATAAATAATAAATATCAAATTAATAATTATAATGTTTTATTTGATAAAGTAGTTGTTTGTTCTGGTAGCAAAGCTAGTATCAAAAATAACCCTAACAGTATGTATAATTTTATAGATAAAAAATACTTTACAAAATTAAACCCTTCGCTTGTTGGATTCAAAATAAGTGAAACTAAACTTTTAAGTGGATTTAGAAGTAAAGCTAATGTAAGTTTAGTAGATGAATCAAATAATATCATTCATTCTGAATTTGGAGAAGTTATTTTCAAAGATGATGGAATATCTGGTATTGTTATTATGAATATGTCTTGCTACTACAATAGATCTTTAAATAAAAATTTATCTCTTAATATAGATATTTTGCCCTCATTAGAGGAAAGTATGTTAAATGATAGTAATAAAATAGGTATATTGCATCCAAAGTTAATAGAATATATTAATACAAACAAAATACCTATGAAAAAATTAAAACAATTACAATTCAAAATTATTTCTACATATGATTATATAAACGCACAAACTATAAGTGGTGGTGTAAGTACTAAGTACTTAAATGACGATTTAAGCCTTATAGATGATAACAATATATATTTTGTTGGAGAAGTTATTGATATTGATGGAATATGTGGAGGATATAACTTATTGTTTGCATTCGCTTCAGCGATGTTTGTAGCAAATAAGTTTAAAAAATAATATGATAATTAAAATAAATAGCTTTAAAGTATCAATAAAGAATAGTAAGGTAGATTTAAAAACACTTATATATAGAAAATACAATTTTACATCTGGGATTAAAAGTGTAATAGTATCTAAAGAATCTATTGATGCTAGAGATAAAGCAAATATATTTATTATGTATAACTTAATAGTGGATATTTATGAAGATAAATATCTATTATTAAAAGATAATAAGTTTATTACTGTTCATGAAGAAGTTAAAACAAAAGTAACTTACCCTTCTATAGCTTTTAAACATAGACCTGTTATTATAGGGTTTGGACCATCAAGTATGTTTGCTGCATTATATATGGCAAGATGCAACTTAAAACCTATAGTAATAGAGCGAGGGTCAGATGTTGATACTAGAATTAAAAAAGTAGATGACTTTATAAATAACAAAATATTAGATGAAAACACTAATATTCAGTTTGGTGAAGGAGGCGCTGGTACTTTTTCTGATGGAAAGCTTACTACAAATGTTAAAGATGATTTAGTAACTTTCATTTTAGAACAACTGGTGCTATTTGGAGCTCCTAAAGAAATTTTATATGAATCTAAACCTCATATTGGAACTGATTATTTAAGTATAATTGTTAAAAATCTTAGACAAGAGATTATATCTTTAGGTGGTTCTATATATTTTGATCATAAATTTACTGATTTTACAAAAATAAATAATGATGAAGTAGAAGTTCATGTAGAAGGTAAAGATATAAATAAACTAGTTACAAATCACTTAATTATAGGTGTAGGACATAGCGCTAGAGATACAATTAGAATGCTACACAATAATAATGTTAATATGGAAGCTAAAAGTTTTAGTATAGGATTAAGAGTAGAACATAAAAGAGAATATATTAATAAAGTTCAATTTTCAGGTAATCATATTCATTTGAAAGCAGCAGAATATAAGTTGTCATGTCACTTGGATAATAATAGAAGTGTGTACACCTTCTGTATGTGTCCTGGTGGACAAGTTATGGCATCTCAAAATCAAAAGAATACCATTCTTACAAATGGTATGTCTAAAAGAGATAGAGATGAAGAAAACTCTAATTCAGCTATATTGGTTAATATAGATCCTTCTGATTATCAAAAGACATCAGTTTTAGATGGTCTTGATTATCAAGAAAAATATGAAAAATTAGCATTTGAAATATCTGGCGATTATAAAGCACCAGCTAATCTAATGAAAGAATTTTTAAACAATAAAGTGGCTAACTCAACTAGAAGCATTAAAACATCATATCCTCATGGTTTATTTATGAGTGATTTTACTAGATGTTTACCAGATTTTGTGGTTGATTCTATTAAAAAAGCTTTACTTATTTTTGATAAAAAAATGAAAGGTTTTATTCATAATGATGCTATACTAATAGGGGTTGAAACTAGAAGTTCATGTCCTGTTAGAATTTTACGAGATGAATCTAGAAAATCAAATATTACATCCATTTATCCTATAGGTGAAGGAGCGGGTTACGCAGGTGGTATTACTAGCGCCTGTTTAGATGGACTAAAAACAGCAATTTCAATTTGTTCTAAGGGGGAATAAATATGATTATTACTTTTATCGTTGACCAATATGGTCAAGCAAACAATGGTACTACTATAACGGCTAAGAGATTTGCAGAAAGACTAGTTGATCTAGGACATACAGTTAATGTTATTTGTGCTCTTAAAGATGAAGATGATCAAAAAGTAAATCAATATTCTTGTGGAGAATCATTTATTCCATTTGTAGGTAGATTAAAAATTGTAAAAAAATTAGTAGCTGATCAAGGTTTTATGTTTTCAAAAGCCAATAAAAAAGTTATTATACCTATAATAAAACAAAGTGATATCGTTCATTTTTTACTACCGTTTAAATTAGAAAAAGTAGCAAAAAAACTTTGTGATAAATTTAATATACCTACAACTGCAGCATTTCATTTACAACCAGAAAACATAACTTCATCTATTAAATTAAAAGATAGCCGATTAGTTAATAATTACCTATATAGAAAATTTAGAAAATTCTATGATAAATTTGATCATATTCACTGTCCTAGTAATATGATCGCTAATCAACTAATACAACATAAGTACAAAGCTAAACTACATGTAATTTCTAATGGAGTATCGCATGAATTTGTAAAAAAACAAGTTAATAAACCGAAATTTTTAAAAAACAAAATAGTTTTGTTGATGATTGGTAGATTATCTAGAGAAAAAAGACAAGATTTGATTATTAATGCTGTTAAAGAATCCAAATTTGAAAAAGATATTCAAATTATATTTGCTGGTAAAGGTCCTTTAAAAACCGAATATCAAGACCTATCAAAAACCTTAACTAATAAGGTAATATTTGGTTTCTACGATAAGGATGAATTATTAGATTTGATAAACTATTCAGATATTTATGTCCATTCATCAGATGTAGAGATAGAAGCTATCAGCTGTATTGAAGTTATTACCTGTGGACTAGTTCCTATAATTTCAGATAGTAAATTATCTGCTACACCTCAATTTGCATTAAATAAAGAAATTAATTTATTTGAAGCAAACAATTATATAGATTTAAAAAACAAAATAGAGTTTTTGTTAGAAAATAAAGAAATTAAAGATCAACTTAGTAAGGAATATATTGAATACGCTAAAAAGTATAACATAGATAGTTGCGTTGATGAGCTATTAGATGTTTTTTATAAACAAATACGTTTACAAGAAAGTAGACCCAAATTATGATAATTAGAAAAGCCGAATTTATTCAAAGTGCAACAAACACAAAACAACTACCTGTTGAGGTTAAAAATGAATTTGTTTTTTGTGGAAGAAGTAATGTTGGAAAGAGTTCTTTTATTAATATGTTATTAAATAGAAAAAACCTTGCAAGAACTTCGCAAAAGCCAGGAAAAACACAAACTCTAAATTTATATGCTGTAAATGATAATATCAATTTTATTGATGTTCCAGGTTATGGATATGCATCTGTTAGCAAGAAGATGAGAGAAGAATTTGGAGTAATGATAGAAGATTATTTAAGAAATAGAAAGCAGTTAAGAAATGCATTTTTGCTAGTTGATTTTAGACATGAACCAACAAATGATGATTGTTTAATGTATAACTTTTTTAAACATTTTAATATTCCGGTTACTATTATTGCTACTAAATCAGATAAGGTTAAAAGAAGTCAAGCATCAAAGCATATAAAGATAATTAAAAATAAATTAGAGTTAAAAGAAACGGACACTTTTATAGTTACCTCTGCAGAAGAAAGAGTTGGCTTTAATGAAGTTCTTGATATACTAGAATCATTTTGTACAATATAATTAAATTTACTAAGCAGTAAAGATAGTAGAATGAAAATTCTGCTATTTTTTTATTTACAGTATTTTTTTCATATTAGCGTTGACATTTAAAACTACTGTGTGATATTATGTAGTAGTAGTAAGTAATACAACGTACTATTTGATTTATATGAATTATGGAGGTGTAGATGATTATACATGATAGGAAATGGATTTTTTGTCCTTTTTGTGAAAATAAGACAAGAACTATGATTCAAGATAATACGATTTTAAAAAACTATCCACTTTACTGTCCAAAATGTAAAAAAGAAGTTTTAGTAAATTTTGAAAACAATAACGTACAAATAATTAAAGAGCCAGACACTTTGCTGCAGAGCCAATAAATTAGTGAATAATCACTAATTTATTGGCTCTTTTAATTTTTAAAATGAGGAGAAAAAAATGAGCAAAAAAATTATAGAAGTTGTAAATTTAAAAAAAATATTTGGTAAAATTGAAGTTTTAAAAGGTATCAATTTGCATGTTTATGAAGGTGAAATCTTTGCATTATTAGGTGCAAATGGTTCTGGGAAAACTACAACTGTAAAAATACTATCGACATTACTTAAAAAAGATTGTGGTAATGTTAATATCTGTGGTTATAATTTAGATTCAAATATTAATAATATAAAATCTTTGATTAGCTTAACTGGTCAATTTACAGCAGTAGATGATGTTTTGTCTGGAAGAGAAAATTTACTACTAGTAGCTAGATTAAGACATGTTAAAAATCCTAAACTGATAACGGAAGATTTATTGAAAAGATTTGGATTAACCGATGCAGCAAATAGACGTGTAAGTACTTACTCTGGAGGTATGAGAAGAAGAATTGATATCGCAATGAGTTTAATTGGTACGCCAAAGATTATTTTCTTAGACGAACCCACTACTGGTCTAGATCCCGAAGCAAGAATAGAATTGTGGAAAATTGTAAACGAATTGAAAAAGAATGGTATAACTATTTTTTTAACTACACAATATCTAGAAGAAGCTGAACAATTAGCAGATACTATTGCAATTTTAAATGATGGGAAAATAATTGCCAGTGGTTCTGTTTTAGAATTAAGAAAACTTATTCCACCGGTAAAAAAAGAATATGTTGAAAAACAACCAACTTTAGAAGAAATATTTCTAGCCGTGATAAATGAAAGGAAGGTAGAAAAAAATGATTAATAAGTTATTGGAATTTAATAAAGACACCTGTGTAATGTTAGGTAGATCTATGAAACATATTTTTAGAAGTTTTGATACTATAATTACTGTTTGCGTAACACCGATAGCAATTATGTTACTTATGGTTTATGTTTTTGGTGGAGCTATGGGAGGTGGTATGAGTACATCCGAATATGTAACTTATTCACTACCGGGTATTTTACTTATATCTATATCTACATCTGTAGCTTACACAGCCTTGAGATTGTACACAGATATTAAAAGTGGTTTTTTCGATAGATTAAAATCTATGCCTATATCATCATCTTCGGCGTTGTGGGCTCATGTAATTACATCTTTAGTATCAAACTTTATATCACTATCAGTGATTTTAATAGTAGCAATTATGATGGGGTTTCGTTCAAATGCATCATTTCTTAATTGGTTATGTATTATTGGAATTTTGATAGTATTTATACTAACGTTAACTTGGGTAGCTGTAATAGCAGGTCTTAAAGGTAAATCTCCTGAAGGTGCAACAGTATTTTCATATCCGCTGATATTTTTACCATTTATAAGCTCAGCTTTCTTGTCAACAGATACTATGCCTAAAGCTGTACGTATCTTTGCAGAAAATCAACCTATTACAGCTATAGTTAATTCATTAAGATCTTTAATGTTAAATACTCCTGTAGGAAATGATATATGGATTGCCCTTGCTTGGTGTACGGGTATAATGGCAGTAGCTTATATAATCGCAATAAGGATGTATAAAAAAAGATAGTATTTATTTTCACCTTTATTTCTAAAGTGTAAAAATTTAAAAAAGGCTACTGAATAATATTCAGTAGCCTTTACTATCGATGAATTTTTTATCTACCTAAACCAATTCGCTTATATACTTTTGATATTTTTTTACGAGCTATTAGACTTGCGTAGTCTCTTCCCTTATCTAGGATTTCATCTAATTCTTTAGAATTTATTAATTCGTTATATCTAGTTTGTATAGAATCTAAGCAGTTACAAACTATATCAGCAAGATCGCTCTTAAATTCTTGGTAATTACTATTTTTATATTTACTAACAATATCTTCAATGCTTAAATCAGTTAGTGATGAATAAATAGTTATAAGATTAGAAATACCAGGTCTATTTTCTTTATCATAGTTAATAGTAGAATCAGAATCAGTTACTGCACTCATTATTTTTTTGCGAGCAATATTCAAATCATCTAGTAGAGTAATATATGATTTAGGATTAGGATCTGATTTACTCATCTTTTTAAGTGGATCACTTAAAGACATTATCTTTGCCCCTGTTTTTGAAATAAATGGTTCAGGTACTGTAAATGTATCTCCATATCTTTGGTTAAATCTTTGAGCAAGATTTCTAGTTAATTCTAAATGTTGCTTTTGATCCTCACCTACAGGTACTATATCAGTATCGTATAGTAAGATATCTGCCGCCATTAAGGTAGGATAAGTAAGTAGTGATGTTTGAATACCTTCAGTTTGTTTTATTTTTTTATCTTTATATTGCGTCATTCTTTCTAATTCACCAAGATAACTAGTGCATTCCATAATATATGCTAAACTATTATGATAAACAACCTCAGACTGAATAAATAAAATAGTTTTATCTTTATCTAAGCCACACGCTAAATATAAGGCGGCCAAACTTCTAATATTCTTTTTTAAAGCTTGTTTGTCTATTGGGGTAGTGATAGCATGTAAATCTGCTATAAAAACGAAAAATTCAATATCACTCATTTCATTTTGTAATTTTATAAAATTTTGAATGGCTCCAATATAATTTCCTAATGTGATATTTCCACTAGGTTGAATACCTGATAAAATTCTTTTCATGCGTAACACCTCTTATTCATAAATAATATCTTTTTTGGTTTAAAAAGTCAAATTTATAACTAATATAATTTTTATATCGTAATAAGTATAAAAAAAATAAATTATAAATAAATGTAAAATAAGTGTTTACAATTTAGAAATATTTTGTTATTATTATATAGTTAAATAAATGGAAAGAAGAAACACCTGTTTCTCGCCTGATTGACTTGAGTTGGTAGGCAAATAGCTATAAAATTCTTTTTTTAGTTATTGTAGGGGTGTTTTTGCGCCCTTTTTATTTTTTATATTAATCCGGAGGTGGAATATATTAACAAACAAAGAAAAACTACATCTGATGATACATTAGTAAATGAAGATATTAGATGTAAAGAAGTATTAGTGATTACTAATGATGGTGAAAAACTTGGTGTGCTTTCGAGAACTGATGCTCTTAAACTTGCACAAGATAGAGACCTAGATTTAGTATTGGTTTCTCCTGATGGTAAACCACCCGTTGCTAAATTAATGAATTATTCTAAATTTAGATTTGAGCAACAAAAAAAACTAAAGGAAATGAAAAAGAACCAAAAAATAACTGTACTTCAAGAAATTAGACTAAGCCCAACAATCGAAGAAAATGATTTTGAAACTAAAGCTAAAAAAGCTATTCAAATTATTGAAAAAGGAAATAAGGTTAAAGTTAATTTGCGTTTCTATGGTCGTATGATTACTCACCAAGATATTGGTAGACAAGTTATTCTTAAATTCTCTAAAAGATTAGAAGAACATGCAACGGTAGAAACATCAATAAAATCAGAAGGTAGATCAATTTTCTTGATTTTAGCGCCAAAAAACGATAAATAAAGGAGGGTATTTTCATGCCTAAACAAAAAACACACAGCGGTTTAAAGAAAAGAATTAAAGTTACAGGAAGTGGAAAACTTAAAAGAGGACACGCTTATACTGGACATTTAAAAACTAACAAAACACATAAACAAAATAAAGACTTATCAAAATCAGCTTTAGTTCATAAATCTGACGTAAAAAGAATTAAACAATTAATTAGTAATTTAAAATAAAAAATTAGGAGGTAGTTATCATGCCTAGAGTTAAAGGTGGATATACAACAAGAAGAAGACGTAAAGCGGTCTTAAAATTAGCTAAAGGGTTTTACGGTTCAAAGCATTTATTATATAAAACAGCTCATGAGCAAGTTATGCGTTCTTTCGCTTATTCATATAGAGATAGAAAAAATCGTAAAAGAGATATGCGTAAAATATGGATCACTCGTATTAATGCAGCTGCAGTTTTAAATGGATTAAAATATAGCAGATTCATTTTCGGTTTACAACAAGCAGGAATTGAAATTAATAGAAAAATGTTAGCAGAAATGGCTGTTAATGATGCTAAAGGATTTGCAAATTTAGCTGAATTAGCAAAAAAAGCTATAGGAGCTCCAAAAAAAGAAGTGAAGTCAGTTCCAGTTATTGAACAAAAACCGGCTCCAAAAAAAGAAGTTAAACCTGAACCAGTTAAGGAAGTTAAACCAGAACCAGTTAAGGAAGTTAAACCAGAACCAATTGAAGAAGTTAAACCAGAACCAATTGAAGAAGTTAAACCAGAACCAATTGAAGAAGTTAAACCTGAACCAGTTAAGGAAGTTAAACCAGAACCAATTGAAGAAGTTAAACCTGAACCAGTTAAAGTTCCAGTTTTTAGTGATATTAAATTATCAGTAGACTTTGATTCAGCTACAGTTTCTGAACTAAGAGTTTTTGCTAAAGCTAAAAATATAAAAGGTTTTTCTACTATGAAAAAGGCAGAATTAATTCTTGCTTTAACAACAGAAGAATAGAAATTTTAAAAAAGAAGATTATGTCTTCTTTTTTTTTATTTATTGTTTAAGTTCAAAATTATTGTTATAATAAATATGATGGTTTTTTTGCATTTTATAAAAGAAAACACAAAAATTAACTAATTATATTAAATTTGCAGGAGATAGTATGAAAAAAAGTAGATATTTTTTATTATGTAGTTTGTTATTGATTTTAATTTTCGTTTCAATAGGTAAAAACTATAATGTTAAAAGTGATGTATCAGAGAAAATTCAATATAGCAATAAAAATGTAAGTAAAAAACATATATTACACAAGAGTTATAAAGAAGCAATGCTTAATGGTGTTGCTGATCCCACATCAGAAATAATTAATTTGGTTTTTACTGGATTGTTCGGTGATATTGAAAATAATGAAAATTTCAAATATATTTGCTCTTTAGATGAAGAAACAATAATTCTACCGGGTGAGAAACCAAGTGGACAACCAGTTGATTTTCAAGATGGTGGTATATACGCATTTGAATTTAATCATTCTTATTACATTTATTCAAAAGAGACCATATACTTTCCAGAAGATTCTAGTTACTTGTTTTCTCAAAATAAGAACATGTATAATATTACGTTTAATAATATTAATACAAGCTTGGTTACTAATATGTCTGCAATGTTTTATTCTAACCCACAATTAGAAAAGATTAACTTATCTAAGTTTAACACATCAAATGTTACTAACATGTCTCAAATGTTTTCATTAAAAGGTTATTATGATACTACTAATAACTTAATTGATTTACATTATTTAGACAAACTTGATACTTCAAATGTGGTTAATATGAGCAGGATGTTTTCTGATTTATCAAAGATAGAGAAATTGAACTTATCAGAGTTTGATACTAGCAACGTAACGAATTTATCAGAAATGTTTTTAAATTGTTCAAGTATTAAAGAACTAGATCTCTCACACTTTAAAATTGAAAATGTTACAAAAATGAATAGTATGTTCAAAGGTATGTCTAATGTAACAAAAATTAATTTTTCGAAAATGAATGGGTTAAAAGTTACTAGTTTGGAAGGACTATTTGCAGATTGCAATAACTTGGTAGATTTAGATTTTAGTGGAAGATTTATCAATGTTGAGAGTACTAGTATGATGTTTTCTTATTGTATTTCTTTGACTAAATTTAACCTGTCAGATCTTCATATAGATAATTTGAAAAATATGAGTAAAATGTTTGCAGGATGTACTCAACTTGATAATTTAAACTTTAATGGATTTAATACATCTAAAGTAACAAACATGTCTTCCTTATTTATTGGATGCGACCAACTTGTGAATTTAGATCTAAGTTCATTAGATACTAGAAGTGTAACTAATATGTCTAGCATGTTTAGTGGTTGTTCTTCTTTAAAAAATGTTAATCTTAAAAATCTAAATACATCAAATGTAAAAGATATGAGTTATATGTTTGCTGGATGTCCATCTTTAGAAAGTTTAGATTTTTCTAGTTTCAATACAAGTAAAGTAGAAAATTTTAAATCTTTTTTAGCAGGAGCAGAATTATTACGTGATTTTGACGTTACTTTGTTAGAGTTTGATAGTGTTAAGAATAGCTCATCTATGTTTAGTAAAATGGGAATATCACCTAAAATAGATTATTTGGATTTATCACATTTTAATCCGGAAAATATTGAAAATGTAAGTGGAATGTTCGAAGAAACTTATATTCATAAGATTAATTTAGTAAACTATTCTGGTAAAAATAATTTAGGAATGTTTAGAGAGCTAAATGCCGATATTGTAATTTTATCTGATTATTTGAAATATGATTTGGATTTTAATGCTGGTTATGACTATTTTGATATATATAAAAATGCAGTAAATGAAGTTAAAGCAGGAGATTTTGTAGGAACTGTATATAGCCTTTTCTTTACAAATAATATTGCTATAAAGTTAAATTATCATATGCCTAACGATACGGTTAAAACAGTATATTCATATGATGCATACCCACATAAGTTAGCATTTGAAGGCATTGAAAACAATAAAAAATATGTATGGTCATTTTCAAATACTGAATTACAAGAAGTTGATTTTAATAAAGAATTAAATTATACTCCAGGTGATGTAGTTTACGATATATACGCGTACCAAGTTAATATTACTACAATTACAATAGATAGAAGCGATCTTGAATACAATGATAAATTAACTTATAACAGCGAAAATCAATATATCATAATTAAGAATTTAGATACAATCAAAACTCTGAATTCAATTGATTGTGAACTAGATTACAAACCTATATATGTTCACGACGCTGGTACATATAGTCTTTCAGTAGATTATATATATGATGAGACAAAGTACCATATTCCATCTACAGTTATAAATGTAGAAGTTAATAAAATGAAAATAGATATCACAATAGAAAGTAATAGTTCAATTTATGGTGATAAATTAAATCAAATAAAATTTATTAATACGGGAACTATTTTTAATAATGAAGTATCGATAGTCCCAACAGTGTCAATCAATGGCCTTACTAGTGTAGGAGTTTACGATATTTCTGTTGAAATAACCCATACTAGTAACTATGAAATAGGAACTATTAATTATGCTAAATACACTATATTAAAAAGACCAATATCTATTACTGTTAGTAATAAAGGTATTGATGAAATGTATTATGGAGATGATCCAGAAGAACTTATATATACTATTGATTCGGGCGATCTAGTTAGTAGTAAAGACATAATTGTTAGTTTATCACATGTTGGAAATAGATTTTCAAACATTGGTAATTATAGTTTTGAATGTAATGTTGTCAATAATAACTATAATGTATCAATATCAAATCCAAATGCAATAGTACTTGTTATTGAACCTAGAACAATTACTGTTAAAGCACATTCTGGAGAATCTGTTTACGGTGAAAATATTAAAGAAATTGAGATGACTATTGTAAATATAGTAAATAACGATAATTTAAATTTCAGGGTAGAACATGATTTGAATAACAAAACTGAAGTAGGTTATTATGGAATGAAAGTGATTCATGATGACAATCCTAATTATGAAGTTTATATCGATGCTGATCCATATGGAAATCATCTTTCGTATAAAATAACAAAAAAAGAAATATCTATGATTATTAACGAACATGAGAGTGAATATGGTTCAGAAGCGTTAGAGATTAAATATAACATAATAGGATTAGTAAATAATGATGAATTACAGGTACGTTTTATACATGGAGTTAGTTCTTATTCACCTGTAAATACATATGAAATTGTATTATTTGATGAAGAATTCACGAACTACATTATTGAATATTTACCAGGAATATATAAAGTTGTACCAAGAGAAATAGAAGTAACTTTACAGGAATCTGAAAGTGAAGTAGGAAAACCTATACCTGATGCTAAATATAAACTTTCTAATACTATTGTACATAGTGACAAACCTTTTTTAATTACTATTGATGCTACATCATCAAGCACAGAAGGTGTATATGGATTTAATATTATCAATTATAATGATTTAAACTATAAAATTATTTTTACTAATCCAGATGCAAAACTACATACTATATTTAACAATAGAAATATTATTGTTACTATTCATGATGCATCATCTATTTATGGAGAAGATTTAGATTATCCAAAATATGATGTTGTTAAACCGGAATTTGTTGAACTAAAAAATATTAGGTTTAAAGGACTACCTGACAAAACGTCTGTTGCTGGTATATATGAAATAACTGTGGAAGTTGAAGTACTAAATCTACAAAATCCAATAATTGAAGTTATTAATGCTAAATATACCATAATACCTAGAGAAGTATCTATTACAATACCACAAATTAAAACTTTCTATGGTGATACAACAGAAGCTTTAAAATATAATATTGTTTCAGGTAGTATAGTTAATGATGATAATATAGTTACTATTTTATCTAGTGCAACACAATTTTCTTCAATTGGTTCTTATTCTTATGTTTTTGAGAATTTACATAACTCATATAACATTACTGTATTGAATGATCAGGGTGTAGAAGATAATGGATTAATAGTTCATATTATTAGTAAGAGAAAATTAACAATTCAGCTAGAGGACACTGATTCATATTTATATGCTGATATTAAAAATATTGACTACACAGTAGTAGGAGATGGCATATTATTTGAAATTGACATTCCACTGTTAAAAATATCAACTAATGCAGATATAAATAAAGTCGGTACTTATACAATAAATGCAACTCTAAATAGCGAAAATTATGATTTTACTGCTATTACAGCTGTTTATAAAATATTAGATATTACTATAGAATATGTAAATGAAATACTAGAATTAAAATCAGATGATATTAAAAATAATATAAATCAAAACACAAATGATACTGAGTTGATTAATGTTATTCAAGATACTTTAGGAAAAGTTGCTGAAATATCTTTGAAAGAAGGAACATATACAAATGTTGCAGATTATAATCAAAATATTGCTACTATAACTGGAACTATTTTAGTTAATATTGGTAATAATGAGGTGCATGAAATAGATATTTCTTACACTATCTCAATTAATCCTTTGAAAAAATCTAATACAGGGATGATAATCGGTATAGTTGTTTCTGTTGTTGTTGTTTTAGCTGCAGCTGGAGGGGCTACAACATTTGTAATTATAAGAAAAAGAAGATTCTAATTTAAAGTAAAGCTTAGGCTTTACTTTTTTTTATTTTTTCTAATACATTAGATATTTTAACATTATTATTCTTTTTTTCTTATTAATTAGAATTTTCTTTAAAAATAAAGATTTATTGACTAAGAAGTTAAAATTTTGTATAATAAATGTGAAGAGATATATGTTTTTTTTATCTTTTCAGTTTATTATGAATATAGAAAATGGAGGATTTATTATGAGTACAGCTGCAATAGTTACTACCGTAATACTTTCTATTTTATTTTTAGCTGTTGGATTTGTCATAGGTTTATTTTTAAGAATAAAAAAAATTGAATCTAAGTTTTTAAAAGACAAAGAAAAATCAGAAACTTTAATAAGTGATACTTTACTAGAATCAGAAAAAATTAAAAAGGAAATGATTTTAGAGGCAAAAAAAGAAATCGCTGACTTAAAACACGAAGCAGATAACATGATTGAAGAAAGACGTCAAATCATGTTGGATTCTGAAAACAAAATTAATATCAGAGAAGATAATCTAGAAAAACGTTCAAGTAATCTAGATAAAAGAGAAGAGTTATTAAATGTTAAAGAATCTAAGCTAGATGAAAAGAAGTTAGAGTTAGAAAACCTTAATAATAAAGTAGA
>JBOFSX010000025.1:0-1951 GCA_051651765.1 Anaeroplasmataceae bacterium
GAAGAAATAGCTGATGTAACTTCATTTGAAGAAATTATTAATTTTTAGTTTTATGTCGAAAAAATACAACTGAAGTTTGGTATCTATATATTAGTGTTTGTTTCTTATCTGTTCTTACTTTGTACTTAATATTAAATAAGTCTAGTCTAATTTAAATAGGTATTACTAGACTTATTTAATATTAACATATTTCATAGAAATATGTTTTTCAGATAATTATTTAATTTCTATTACTAAATTCTCAAGTGAAGTTTTAAAGTATTTATAGTTACGTTTATTAATTGTTTTTCCACCTATTGTATCGAGAGTTTTATTAGATGCGGTTTGAACAGAGCTTATATAATCTTTATAATCTTCAAAATCTTGTAAAAATACAGTATGAATACTTTCGTTAATTTTACAATCTACCATGTTCATATAATCGATAGAATCAATATCAATTTTATTAGATGGATCCTCTATAAGAATTAAATCTTTTGGGGCTACTAACATCTCTTTTTTAAAATCATATTTTTTAGATTCATAATCTAAAAAAATAAATTCAATTTGTTGAACTTTTCTCATAAGCTTAATTTCTTTATATTCAACTTTCATATTTAATTTTTCATTTATTTCTTTTAATGCTGGTACTAAAACTCTACGCTTAAACACTTTATATTCATCATAGCTTGTACCTTCAAAAATATCACAAGTATCTTTTATTAGTTGGACTGTATATGTTTTACTTACAGTAGTATTAAGCTTACTCCACATTCTAAGTATTCCATATATTTTTTGGGTATAAAACCCCCTAGCTTCACGAACTAGCTTTAAGTCAATGGGCGAATATCCGATTTCTTTATATGTCATTAATGCTGTAAATACATTCTCACTCATACTGCATATAAATATATCTTCTACCTCATCATAAACGTATTCTGCAATTAAAACTCCATTTACTTGTTGTTTACCTAATTTGAATTTTATTTTTATACTTTGAAATGCATCTAAAGTTAATTTTAAATGTTCTAAAGTAGCCTTATTGTTGTCATTTATTAATGTTTTCATTTCTTCTCTGCTTATTTCTGCTTTACGCCAGGGAGACATATCCTTTGTAATTTGGCATCTTTGTAGCAAAGTATCGAATACCTTATACTCACTTGCAGTAATAGTTTTATTGGCAGTAGCTAATATTAAACCATTTGGTTTAAATAATATGTCGTTGTTTTTCAAACTTCTTCACACCTTATCCTATATATTAATAGTGTATATTGTAAGGTGTACAAGTATAGTTGTCAAGTCACCTTTAAATCTGCTTTTGTCACTTTTGAATCTGCTTTTGTCACTTTTGAATCTGCTTTTGTCACCTTTAAATCTGCTTTTGTCACTTTTGCATCTGCTTTTGTCACCTTTGCATAGATGTACCACAGTAAAATAGCCAGTTGCCAATGCTCTAAAT
The DNA here is from genome assembly GCA_051651765.1 of Anaeroplasmataceae bacterium. Lineage (GTDB taxonomy): Bacteria > Bacillota_I > Bacilli_A > Acholeplasmatales > Anaeroplasmataceae > JBOFSX01. The sequence continues at coordinate 1,439 of JBOFSX010000025.1, forward strand.
ACATTAAATACATTAAATACATTAAATACATTAAAATATATGTACTATATATCTCTTATTACTTAGAAAATTTAATATTTTAAGTAAGTTTAATAAGAATTATTTTCTTTGCATATTATGAAATTATAAAATTAAAATTTTAGAGGTGAAAAATGAAAGAATTCAATAAAGATGATACTAAATCAAGATTTATAAAATCAAATGATGATCAGACTAACTATTTATTATATCCAATACCTAAAAATTGGTGGAGCAGACTTTATGAATATAAATGGGCCAGTAAATTTGTAGAGGAAGGGGATGTTTGCTTAGATGCTGCATGTGGAACTTTCCATCATTTAAAATTTTATCTAGCTTATTTATGTAAAGAAGTATATGCTTGCGATTTAGACAAAACTGTATTAGATAAAGAAAGAATGCTATATTCTATTGAAGCTAGTTTTGGTAAGAGTGCACGTGATGTTAGTGAAAATATTTATGATAAAATAAATTTTTCAGATGATGATCTAACAA
>JBOFSX010000026.1:0-8493 GCA_051651765.1 Anaeroplasmataceae bacterium
ATCTTTCTTTCACTTTCAACTTTTGCCGTTACAATTTCATCTGCTCTTTGCTTTTCTAACATAACTTCTGCTTGTTTAGTAGTTGTAATTTTTTCTGCGTCAAGTGTAGCTTGTGCCTTTTCTTGTTCCTTGATAAAGATTTCTTTATCTGCTTCAATTTTTCTTAAAGATACTTCTTTTTCAGATTCAACAACAAATAATTCTCTTCTTTTGTTTTCAGTTGCATTTAATTCAACAACCTTAGATTCTTTTTCTTCTAATGCTATTTGTTTTAATACTTCCGACTTTGAAATTTGTTCTGCCTTTTCTGCATTTGTTTGAGCAATCATAATCTCTTGTTGTTTTTGTTGTTCTGCAACTTTAACAGATGACTCTTTTGTTTGTTCTGCTATTGAGATTTTAGCATTTGCCTGTGCTGTTGCACTTGCCTTTTGTCCTAATGTTTCTATGATTCCATCTAAATCGATTATCTTCTTAATGTTAAAGTTCATTAAGTCAAGTCCAAACTTTGTAAGTTCTATTTCTGCTGATTCTGAAACTTTTGTTTTTAACATTGCTCTGTCTTCTAATAGTTCAGATAATGTCATTTCAGATACAATAGCTCTTACTTGTCCTGTAAGGATTTCAGTTACTAAGCTTCTTATTGCATTTGCGTCAAGTGATAATAATTTTTCAGAAGCAATCTTTCTTTCATCTTCATTTTTAGAAATAGAGAATGTTGCGTCTGCTTCTAATTCAAGTTTAATCTTATCTTTTGACACAAGCCCAGACGATGAATTAAGTTTTATATCTAAGTTTTGAGGTGTTAATTGCATGTGCTTGTATGATTGGAAGAACGGAATTACAACAGTTCCTTTCCCACTAAATACTTTATTTCCACCAAGTCCATACTTTACTAAAATTTGGTCAGTTGAACACTTCTTATAACAAGATAATATCAGTGAAACAACTCCTATACTCGCTGTACTTCCTAAACCAATCATTATTAAATTTTCCATTTTTACATCACTCCATTTTTATTTTTATTCAGTATCTCTACCGTTCTATACATTTATTATAACATCTTTATTTAACTTTGTCAATTATCATTTACATTATTACCAAACTAAACAATCATCATCACTATCATGTTCGTAAAATTCTGTAGAACAAACTTCGCATACAAGTGCGTCATACACATAATCTGTCTCCAATTCAGTTCTAAAAAGAAAAGTTCCACAACAATCACAATACCCACATTCTTCTTTTATATATTTCAATATATCATCATTAGTCATATCAGTCATACCAAATTTTCTACGTGTTTCTTTTGTTAGGTTTTCAATTTTTTTCTCAACAGGTATATTGTCGATAATACCCATTATATGATACGCAATAAAATCATCAATCGTCATCATACCACTCCTTTGTATTTTGGTTTATAGTGGGAACTACTGGCATTAGCTCCCACTCGAAGCTTGGCGAACTTCAATTTTGTTATCACCTAAAGACATCATCTTATACACTTATTATAACATTAATAAAATTATTTGTCAACTTTTATTTGCATGTTATGATTTAAATCTCTCCACATGCACTTTTGTTGAGCATCATTCCAAGATTTAATTTGTTTGAACGTTTTATCCATAAATGACTTAATAGCCCCATTTTCTGTTGCCTTTGCTGATAATTCAAAAGTTCTTAACCTTTTCAAGAAAGCTTGTCTAATTGATAAGATTATATTACATCTCTTATTATATTCCAACATCTTATGTTCCCATGTGCTTTTACAGAACGGTCTACCAATAAGCCTATTGTACATACCTGTATATTCATTAACGATTGTTTTTATCATGCACTCCTCGTCAATATCAGAACAGCACTTTTCTGCGTCATCATAATCCTTGTATTCAGCATTACAAAACTCACATCTGTATTCAATAACTGTAAATGTTTTCGGTTTCATTCATATCACTCTCCTCTTTATACATAAATTATATCATGAAAAATGGTATAAGTCAAATTTAATTTACATAAAAAAAGAACTCACTAATCAGTGAGTTCTTAATATTTTAATTTTATATGGAAGTATTGGATTCGAACCAATATAGTTTAAGAACATGGACTTTATCCAACAATTATAACCGTATCGAACGGCAACCACGAATTATCGCATAAACTTTTAACCAATTAATTTAACTTCCCATATTATTACAACTCTTCCAAGCTCTGACTTTAATTAACCACAATTCAGTGAATCAACTACATTTAGTATTATCATAAATATCCAAGTTGTAATCTTATTTGATATTATTTAGTATAGTTTTGCCATACTTTTACAATCTCTGTAATTTCATCTACAGCTCTTTCAAGTTCAAATACATGAAATTTAGTCAATGTTTCTTCTGTATAATCAACATAATCAATCCCGCCACCTGGGACATATTCATAATAATTCCATTCGCCTACTTCTACATCAAAAACAAGTCTTGTTTGCTCATATTCTTCATCATATCCTGAAATATGCTCAGTTTTCCTCATTAATACCGAGAAGTCCTCAGAATTTTCAAGTCTTTCAAATTCCTTTTCAGCTAATTTCATTCGTGTTAAAAATTGCAATATTAATTCAGATTTGTATTCATGTAAAGCTTCTAAATAACGTTCTTTAATATTAAACATAATTAATAACTCCTTTTTTCATAAGTCTTCCATCTCTTTAATTCATCAGCGAGACACCATACAACGTGCGAAAGTTCATTTGGTTCAAATAATTCTAATTCTTTTCTTGTGCATTCTCTTTGTCCATAATGGTCATTGTCTTCTATTGTTTCATATAGTCTATAACATTCATCATTAATATCATATTCCATCCTTGTTTGTACAACATAATAATCTGATTGAGAACCATCTTCTCTTATTGTTATACAAAAATCATCAGAATCTTCAAGCCTTTGAAACTCAGCTTCAAGTAAAGGCATTTTTGCTAAAATATCATCTATCAATAATTCCGTATACCTTGACTTCGCTTCTAAATACTGCTCCTGTGCTAACTTTAACATTTCATACACTCCTCTTATTCATTATTATTAAAAATTGTTATTCCTAAATACACTCCAAAAATAAAAGCAATAATCCCCACTATTGTATTCATCTTTTATACCCCACATATTTTTAATGATGGCATTACCACACTTAGGCTGATAAGCAAACTGATGACCGTTATTTTTGGTTATGGATTTCACGGCATTCCATTCCCCTTTTCCTTATCATTCCTTGAAATTACGACCAACGGACTACTGCCCACGCCATTTAAAATCAGAGGGAATCAATACAGTTGGTTAAAATCTTATCAACTACCATCACTACAAATAGTGTATCATGTTATTTATTTTTTGTCAATATTTATTTTGAAAAGGTTTATTCTATTTTTCATATCATACATTTGTATTATTCTTATATTACCCATTAGCTTCTTTATTTAAGATAATTTTTTTCCTGTGTTCTAGTTCTTCGACAATTTTTCTAAGTTCTGAAAGTTCTTTATCTAATTCACTCAATGAATTGATTTCCTTCAGAATTTCGTTTAACTTCTTATACATATATTATATCACAATTCCTTTAATAAGTCAAATTATATTTTACAAAGTTCTTCAAGTTGTCTTTGAAGATTGATTAATTCTTTTTCCATATATTCAATCATTGCGATAGCTTCATTTGCTTCTTCTGGTATTTCAATGTCACCATAATCCCAATCACGAGAATCCCATACTCCAGTTCTCGAACAAACACTTCCATCTTTATATACTAAATCAGTTACTACATTATAATAATCAGAATAACTTCCATCTGTATTTATCCTATAATCCATTTCATATTCTGAATATCCATCATCCTTTTCTGTAAGTTTTTTAAGCACATCTTCAATTTCTTCACCCAGCGTATAAACTCTATCACTAAGTTCTATAAATAAAGCCTTCCTTGCAGATTCATAATTTTCCATTAACTGTTTAATTGAATTAGACATTTAACCATCTCCCTATTTCTTATTATATATTATTATAACATATTTTTATTGTTAAGTCAAATTTTATTTACGCACCTATTTCATCAAATTCATCTGAATCGTAATTGTAGACAACTACATCATCATGACCGACAGCAATTGCTATATTGTTAAACATTACTTTACATTCATGGAATTCATATACAGATGACACTTGAACAACTTTATCATCTTTTATATATACAAGAATATCTTCATCATAGAACCCAACAACCCATTTTGTTTTATCTTCATTATGACTAATATCTGTATGATTATAATTAAGTTCTATATTGTCTGAATATCTTTTTTGTATTTCGCATTTTACTATTTCCATATTTTTCTCAATAATATTCTTTACATAATCTCTCTTTTCGTTTAATTCTAATTTATATTGAATTCTTGTTGTCATTTTGAATACCGTCCTTTGTCTTATATTTTATGTATTTTTATAGTTTTTGTATCTTCTAATTCAGCAATTCTTTTTTTTAAATCATCAACATATTTTTCAAGTTTTCCTATTCTATATAATACTGTTAAAATAGCTATAAATCTTAAAATATCTCCACCATTCATGCTTTCCATTGTGTCACAACTCCCTTTGTTTTTAGTCTGAACTCATCAGTGTAAGTCTACTTACAGACAGCCCGAAGGCTGTTTCGTTCTTTACTTAATTATTATAGCATAGATGATAATCAATTGCAAGTTTTATTTGCATTTTATCTTTTTGCTACAAATTTTGCTTCGTCAAAATCCTGGTCTAGTGATTTTTTGGCAATGTTTTTCTCTCTAAACAATGGTATGTCAGAAATTTCCTCATCAGCATTTTTTTTCGGGAGCCAATTCCATTTAGCTAAAACATTGTCATCATCATCGATGCTAAATGGAATTGGGTCCCACCCCCCACCATAGGCAATTAATTCTTTTTCTGTTTCTGGGTAACATGGCTCACAACCATAACGAGCTAAAACACTGTCATCATTGCCGATTCTGTCTGGTGGAATTAATGTTTTACCAATGTCTTTAGAGTACACACTTATCGCAATTAATAAAGATACTAAAACCATAAATACTTTTTTCATAATAAATACACCCCCATTTTTAATATTTTTGAGCTTACCAAAATAGTATCTCAAAAATATTAAAAGTAGTTTTTAAGATAAAAAAAGATGATGGTCTTAACATCTTTTTTATATGTAATTTATTTCATTAACGTAATCTAAGTCGCCTTTTTTATAACATTCTTCACACTCAACATAAGTCCACGTTGTATCACCAGATGTTGTTTTATTATATTGAACATTTGCAACACCATCTACAATACTTTTAATTTCGTAGCAATCGGTAGTTTTAACTTCTTCACAGTATCTTAAAACACCACCACAATGTGGACAAGCAGTTGATTCTGATGGGAAAACATATTCATCAATAAATTGTCTTAGTTCAAAACCAGCACTTGCAGAAAACTGATTGCTTAATAGTGTTTTGTTATCCTTGTTGATATTTATAAAACATAGTCCTGCGATTTCTTCTAATGAATGAGTGGCTTCAAGTTGAGCTTTTCTAATCGCCAACATATCTTCTTTAGTTATTTCTAATACATAAGAATGTATTCCAAAACCATTGTCATCATATGAAACCAAATGTTTTACTTTATCAATTCTGTCTGAAATATCGAATCCAATTTCTTCTTGAGTTTCTCTTATTAGAGCTTCATGTAAAGTTTCACCATCATCTACTTTACCACCTGGAAAACCTAAACAATTATCCCATCTGAAATTCATTACAACTTTACGTTTGTAGTCATATTTCTCATCAAAATTCTCACTGTGTAATATTACAAATACACCATTTCTATCTAACATTTTCTCATTTTCAATTTTCTTAAACATATTCAACCACTCCCTTTAATTTATTATAATTTATTATATCATGTTTATCGTAATAAGTCAATTATCATTTACATTAATACAAACAAGAATCACACATTTTATACTTCTTATTTTGAATGCCCCAGTATTGAATATCACCACATCCACATTTGCGACATCTCATAGACGTTGGAGTCCAACTTGTATGCAATGAAATCGTGCTTGTTCTTATATTTAATTTTTTATACCATGAAAAATGTTTATATTCTTTTTTTGCAACCGATATTGTTTCATGTAATTTCTCATCAGATGTAAGCTCTTTTAATCTTTGCCCACCGTAATAAAATAATGTTTGTTTATATTTATACATATCTCAATTCTCCCTTTGCTTTATTATAATTTATTATATCACATTTGCAAGGCTAAGTCAATTATCGCTTACATTCATCTTTTAACACATATGTCAATATTGCGTCTGCGATATTGCTCAACTTAGTTGAGCTTTCGCATTTTTTCTTCCATGCTAAATCTTGTCTATGTTCAGCTTGACAATCTCTGCAATATGTTTGCAATCCATCTTTTGCTTTTGTATTTTTATTAAACTCATTTTTATTGAGTTCATTATTACACCTTCTACATATCTTAGTCATTGCTTATTTACACCCTCTCTTTATATTATTATATGTATTGTAATGATATTAGGTATACTAAAGTTCCATCATCATTACTTATCTCGATATTGAAGTCATCATGCTTTCCATACATAGATGTTAATGCACTCATGTCAGTTCCATCATCTTCAACAGTTGTCGAAAATGAAATCGCAAGGTCATTAATAGTTCCATCATTATCAACATAATAATAATCTGCTTCAAGTAATTTATCGTAATCTGTTTGGTCTTCCTCGTCTAATGTACACATAACAGAACCTGTTCCAAAATCTAATAATTCATAAATATCCATCATTTAAACCACTCCTTTATATTTTCATTCCAATTGAAATAATTAATATTATCATCATAAGAAAGAGAATACCACATCCTGTTGTAATTAATTCGATTACAAACAATGCTACCATCCAAACAAATGCTATCGTAGCATACACTCCTAAAAACAATAACCCAATTCCAAACAACAATTCCATGTGTATCTCATCTCCTCTAATGTTCTATATTAATATTATACATTATATCATGCTAAAAGTCAAATGCTATTTACACATTTTATTAAAATGTTGTTGGATAATAGTCATCTACTGTCATATCATACTTTGTTATCCAATATTCTACACCTTTGAATAACACGCCAGCTTCAAGACCACTTTTAAACACATCTCCTATGTAAAATCCCTTTCCTTCATATACTGGTGCTGATTTTTCACAATCAGCACATTGGTTTTTTATATAGAACTCATAATAAGCCATTTTAGTGTCCTCCTTTTTTTTCTTCGATACATTCGTCATTATTTTTCCAAAATCGGCTATAATGGCTTCAACTCTTTTTACTGGGATTTCAAGCTCCTCTCCCGACCCACAATCAAACATAGTTTTATGTAGATAGTATAAGATTTTATCGTCATAAAATTCTATGTCTTCAATCATACCGTGGTCTTTTCCATTAACTGAATATTCTTCTATTAAATTATACATTTCATCAGATTGCATAAATTCATATATTTTCCTAATATCGCTATAAGTCATGATTAACCTCTCAATAACACAAGTCTGACATCTTTTTCTTTTAAATTATTTTCTTTCGCTAACGTTCGGATAAATTCTTGACAAGTTCTTAATTTTAAGATTGCATTATCGTCAATTTCATTATCTTCATCATCTTCAATCATATCATCAATCATATTGATTCCTATTTCTGTTGAATATCCATCATTGTCTGATAAAAAATGCTCATAGTAAGAGCTACTCTCATCAAACATACCTATAAAATCCCACTCATCAATTACAAAATATTCTTTTTTTATTTTCATTATATCATCACTCCTATTTTTTTATTTTTTTTCAAACTCATATGCCCCAGCAATCCATCCATCATGTGATATTTCAAGAATATGCCTTACTATCTCTTTGTAAGCTTCTTCACTATGGTCATTATCGTTTAAATATTTTTCTATATGTTCTTCACTTACAACAATATTTTTCAATGGTTTTCTTCTTATGAAATTATCTTTTGCAGAACATGGCATGTAAAATCTATTTTCAACGTATCTAACACACATACGACAATCTTTTGTTATTCTATTTGCATGAAAACATGTTTCTTCTCTTTCACATATTTTATCTAAACTAGGCAACATTATTTAGCACCTACACAATATTTATCGATAAGGTCAGACATTTTTTCTTTTGAAATATAAACATAGTCATATGATTCAGAATACTGAACATTACTATGAACAGTGAAACAAATATTTCCACCTCTTATTCCGTAGAAATTCACCTCTCCATCATATAAAGCCTTTGATTTAACATATGTTAAAAACTCATGATTATATTTAATAAACTCCAACACTTCACATAACATTTCTATTTTCAAAACACAACACCTCACTTGGTTTATTTTTTGTATAAGTGGTCTTTCAACCAC
>JBOFSX010000027.1:0-2561 GCA_051651765.1 Anaeroplasmataceae bacterium
TTGGTAGTGATGTTGGTAATGCAAGTTATGATTTAATTAATAATTTAGTGTTTAACGATGTATTACCTGTAACAATATCTATTAATGCTAATAAGTACTCTTTACCTAATCATTATGGTTTTTTATTTACTGATTCAACAAATAGTAATTATGAAATTTCTTATTTGAATAAAGAAGAAAAACTTCATGAAATCACTCACTTTATTATTAATGTAAATGTAGATGATGCAACATCTACATATGGAGAAGTAGTGAGTAATATTCCATATAATTCTAATGCTCCATTAGATGTAAATATCAATTTAGTAATCACTCACGAAATAACTCAAAGTTCAAAACCAGGTGTTTATGAATATGAAGTTAATTATATAGATGTTGAAGGATATAAAATCAATGTCACTAAAGGTAAATATACAGTTTTAAAAAGAAAAATATCAGTTAATGTAAATGCTTTTGAAAGTATTTATGGTAGCAATGAAGATACTTACAAATTAGACTATGCTATTTTAGATGGTTCTATATATAATAATGATGTATTATTTACATTAACATCTAAAGCCAATAAAAAGTCTATTGTAGGTATATATGAAATAGTTATTAGTAATAAGCATGACTGTTATGATATAGACGTTAAAAACTCAAATTTCAACTTACATACAATTACTAAGCGTGATTTAGTTATAACTGTAAATGAGTCTAATTCTATTTATGGTAATCAAGTTAATTTGTCTTTCATAACAAGTGAAATTTTTAATAATGATGAATTAGATATAAAATTTGTTACAGAATTAGATGCTAAATCTAAAGTTGGAAAATATTTATTAGAAATATCTACTAATGACAACTCAAATTATTCGATAGAAATAAAACAAGCATATCACACAATAACAAAAAGAGAAATTTCATTAGAGATATTAGAACAATCTAGTGAATATGGAGATGATATTAAGGAAGTTGAATATAATTTAAATGGTGTTATTAATAATGATTCTTTAGAGATTAACCTATCACATGATGCTAAATCAAACTCATCGGTAGTTAATGGTAAATATTTAATTACACATATTAATAATGAATATGAAAACTATATTGTTACTTCAAATACAGCTTATTACACTATCGTAAGAAGAAAAATATCAGTAGAAATTCTTCCTTCATCTAGTAAACAAGGTACTGAAGTTGGAGAGGCTTTATACAGTATTAATAAAAATATAGTAGAAAATGATTCTATTCCATTTTTAATAGTAATTAATGCTAATAAAGATAGTGAACCTGGATTTTATGGTTTTACTTGTACGGACTTAAATAATCCTAACTACGAAATAATTTTTGAAAATGAAGACGCTTTAATACATACTGTATTATCTAAAGATAGTATTACTATTATAATTAATGATGTATCTATAGTTTATGGTAGTAAGGTAACAGAACCTACATATGAAGTAAATGGTGAAGAACCTAAAGGATTAGATATTGAACTTAAATATGATGTTACTAGTAAAACTAATGTTGGTAAATACACAATATCGGCTGTTTTTAATGAAATACCTGGATATATAGTAAATGTAATTGAAGCAACATATACTGTTAGTCAAAGAGATGTTACAATAAATATTAAAAAAGAAACAACTGTCTATGGTGAAAAACTTGAGAATATTACATATACTATTTATAGTGGTTTTGTAGTTAATAATGATAAATTGATTAATATTATAACTACAGCAAATGAAAAATCATTTGTAGGCGAATATACATATGAAATAACTTATTATAATACTAACTATAATATAACTATTCTTAATGATGTTGATAATACTCTAATAGTACATGAAATTGTGCAAATGAATATTAGAATAGATATTGATGATCAATCATCTGATTACAAAAAAGAATTAAAACCATTAAAATATTCTATTATTAATGATGGGAAATTTATGTTTGATGATATAAATGATTTTATTATTAAATCAGATGCTGATAAAAATAAACCAGGCAATTATGATATTTTTATAATTTTTGAAAATGAAAATTATAATATTTCATATGATAAAGGTGTATATACTGTATTATCTGCAACTTCTGAATATGTAGCAAATATTATCAATGATTCATATGAATTTGTAAATTCTCAAATTACATATGATTTTAATGATGTTATGTTATTAGAAATTATACAAGAATTAGTTAAAGACGAAGCCTTATTATCATGGAAAGAAGATACATTCTTCTATGAAAAAGGTACAACTGAGAATCTTGGTTCTATTGGTGGAACTTTAGTTATTAAATTAAATGAAACTAGATCAACTTCAGAAGTAGAAGTTACTTATGAAGCTCCTATGGCTGAGCAAGTTCCATCTAGTGGTAGTAGTAATAGTAACACTACACTGATAGTTGTTATTGTTATTATAATTATTAGTTTGATCCTTGTTGCAGCAACAGTTGTTACTGTTATTTTAGTTAGAAGAAGAAATAGATTTTAATATATAAAAAGCTCAACTATTTAAAGTTGAGCTTTTTTTTATTCTAAAATTATTTCTATTAATTTTACTTCAAGAGAGTTA
>JBOFSX010000028.1:0-1285 GCA_051651765.1 Anaeroplasmataceae bacterium
GCTTCAAATTTTTCTATTATGAAGTAGTCAAATTTGGCTTTTCTATTTTCTGATATTACTTTCAAATTGATCATCTCCAATAAAGTTATTATAATCTTTTTCTAACATGAAATCAACTTTTCTATCAAACTTAGAAGCACCATAAACTACTATATCTACTTTATCACCTATACTATATTTTTCTGTTTTACTATTCATAGTAAGGTTTATTTCATTAAATGTAAATCTTTGTTTCATATTAGAAACATGTATAAGTCCTTCTATACCATTTTCAAGTGTTACAAACATACCAAAGTTTGTAATACTTGATATAACTCCGCTGAATTTAGAACCTATTTTATCTAACATAAAGCTTGCCATTAACATATCGTTAACATCTCTTTCGCATTCAATACTACGTCTTTCTTGAAGTGATGATTTTAAACATACATCATGAAGTATTGCTTTATATGTAGTAAAATCATGTTCAAAGTTTTCTGTATGTATATAAAGACTTTTAATTAGTCTATGTGTCATAAGATCAGGATAACGTCTTATAGGTGAAGTAAAGTGACAATAGTACTTAAAGGCAAGTCCGTAATGTCCTAAGTTTACTTCACTATACTTAGCTTTCATCATAGATCTAAGTAACATTTGATTTATAATATAACTTTCATTTTTATTCTTTACTGCTGATAATGCATTTTGAATGCTTTTAGGATATAACTTTTTATCTACTTTAATGTCATAACCCATATTTTTAATAAACTCAAATACACCTAATACTTTTGCTTCATCTGGTGTTTCATGTACTCTGTAGCAACAAAGTAAATTCATTACACTCATATGGTATGCTACTGTTTCATTAGCTGTTAACATAAAGTCTTCTATTAGTAATTCTCCTAATCCTCTTTCTCTTAATACAAATTCAATAGGATTTCCTAGTTCATCTAAAGATACTTTAAACTCACAAGTTTCAAAATCAATAGCTCCTACTTTAGTACGTTTATCTCTAAGTATTTTACTTAACTCTAACATATTTAAAACCATAGGATATATATCACTATATTCTTCTATTAATTCTTTATCATTATCTAACATTTTATTAATTTTTTTATAAGTCATTCTATGAGTAGATTTAATAATACCTTCTTTAATTTGATAGTTAACTAAGTTACCCTTAGGATCTATTTCCATTAAACAAGATAATACTAATCTATTAACACCTTCATTAAGTGAACATATACCATTAGATAATACATGTGGCAACATAGGTATTACTCTATCAGCTAGATAAACAGATGTA
>JBOFSX010000029.1:0-5497 GCA_051651765.1 Anaeroplasmataceae bacterium
TTTAACTAAAGATATGAAAACTACTGTATTAATTGAAACTATGAGTGGTAAGGGTAGTGAGATTGGTAGAAATTTTGAAGAAGTGAAAAGAATAATAGATAAGGTTATATTAAAAGATAAAATTGGAGTTTGTCTTGATACGTGTCATGTATATTCAGCTGGTTATGATATTGTTAATAATTTAGACGAAGTAGTTAATCAATTTGATTCAATTATAGGATTAGATAAATTAAGAGCTGTTCACTTAAATGATTCTATGATGCCTTTTGAATCAAATAAAGATAGACATGCAAAAATTGGTGAAGGTACTATAGGTCAGGATGCGATTGTTAATTTTATTAACCATCCTAAATTAAAACATTTACCATTTTATCTAGAAACGCCATGTGAAAATGAATTAGATTATAAAATTGAAATAGATTTATTAAGAAGTTCATACAAAGACTAAATTAAATAAAAGCGCGTATATTAAATATATACGCGCTTTTATTATATTTTGTATATAAACAACTCTTTGTTATGTTGATAATGTATTTAACATTATATATAATAAAGATATGAGTAGGGTGATATAAATGCCTAAAATAGGTTTAAGGATTATAAAGACAGCAGTATCAATTTATATTTGTTTGTTATTGTATGTAATATTAGCTATGATAAATGAGGAGTTTGCCAATGCTTGGTATACTCCTTTTTTCGCTGGTTTAGCAGCTGCATATTCTGTACATCAAGATAAAGATAAAAGTATTAAACAAGCAAAAAATAGATGCATTGCATCTATAATAGGTGGTATTTTTGCGATACTATTAGTTTTATCATTTGAAGGCATAATGAATAATTTTCCTAATATAAATAATTTTCTTGAACTATTTATAAGATATACAGTTGTAGCAATTGCTTCTATATTTGTCATATATTTAACCGTTATAACAAAACAAACAGAATCTACATTTGTTACTATATTGACATTCTTAAGTATAACCGTAGGTGCTAGAGGCGGTGTACCTAGTTGGCAGTTCGGTACAAATAGGATTTTATCTACAATTATAGGTGTTTCAATAGCACTTAGTGTTAACTTGATGTGGATACCTAGAAGAAAGAATAAAAACATATTATATTTGATAGATTTAGATGGACTATGCAAAACGGATAAAGATGTATTAAAAGGTTATATTAGTTTTAAAATTAATCATATGATAAGTCTTGGGGCTAATATATTTTTATATACAAATAGAACACCATCATCTTTAAAACATTATGCTAATGAAGTTAAAATTAATAGACCTGTATTATTACTTAATGGAGCTGGTTTATATGACTTTAATCAAAATAAATTTTTGTATAACGAAAAAATATCTATGGACAATTATAATAAAATTAAAGAATATTTATTATCCTTAAAAGTAGAACCTTTTGTTAATACTGTAAAAGATGACTTATTGTTTCTATATAAGGAAAATGTTAATAACGATATAGAAAAAGATTATATAGATTTAAGAAAATTATCAACTCACTGTACACTATCTCCTATTGAACTTAAAGAAGATGATCCAACATATTTTTCAATAATAGATAAAACTGAAAATATTAAGAGCCTCAAAGACAAATTGAGTTTAGTTAAAGATGAATTGCAAATTTGTTATTTTGATTATATTCATGATTTAAATATAGAATATTCAATATTAAAAATATATTCTAATAAAGTACTAGAACTTAACTGTTTAGATATACTTAAAAAAGAATATGAACTAGATTATGTAGTTTCATTCGGGATAAAATTGGAAAATAGTGAACTGCTAGACACTGCAAATAAAGCTTTCGAGCTAGATAAACACTCTAAATTTATACAAACAGAAAAAGCATTATCAAAGTGTTTTAAAACTTTTAAACATAGTAATAAAAAATTAGAAAAATAATGAGTATTTTATTTAGTTTAAAAGACTAATTGTTGTATAATAAATCTAGTATTTAGGAGAAAAAAAATTATGGCAAAAACTTTAGAAATAATCAACTTACACGCTAAGACACTTGATGGTCAAGAAATTTTAAAAGGTCTTAGTTTAAAAATAAATACAAATGAAGTTCATGTAATTATGGGACCTAATGGTACGGGTAAATCAACACTACTTAATATCATAATGGGGAAACAATCATACATTATAGAACAAGGTGATATTTTATTAGATGGTAAATCTATTTTGAGTATGCCTGTAGATGAAAGGGCTAGAGCTGGTATCTTTTTAGCGTACCAATATCCTAGTGAAGTTAGTGGAGTAACTAATAGTGATTTTATTAGAAGTTCTATGAAAGCTTGTGGTAATGATATGAATCTTTTTAAATTCATTAAAGAATATGACAAGGCTTGTCATGATCTTAAAATGCCAGAAGGATTAGCTCACAGATATCTTAATGAAGGTTTTAGTGGTGGAGAGAAAAAAAGAAATGAAATACTTCAAATGAAAATGTTAAAACCATCATTTGGATTATTAGATGAAATAGATTCAGGATTAGATGTAGATGCTCTTCGAATTGTAGGAGAAAATGTTAATAGTTTAGTAAGTGAAGATTTTGGTTGCTTACTTGTTACGCATTATGAAAGATTACTAGATTATATTAAGCCTGATTTTGTACATGTTATGATTAATGGAAAAATAGTTAAATCAGGAAAAAGACAATTAATTGATAAAATAGATAAAGAAGGTTATGACTGGGTTAAAAAAGAATTAGGTATAGACATTGTATCTAGCGACATTAAAAAAGAAAGAGTACATTCACTAGGTTCATGTGCTAATAATTTAAAAAAATGATTACACTAAAGAATAAGAATATTCAAAAAGAAATTACACTTAATAATGAATCTTTATTACTTGATAATTTATCTGATAAAAAGATTCACATAACAGTGTCTAATAATTGTAATGCGGTTATCACTCAAGTTAATTGTAATAACTTAGATATTGTATTAGATGTTTGTGATAACTCAAACCTTCAATTTGTTATATTAAATACGGTTGAATCTAATTTAACTAGAGTAATTAATCTAAACAAATCTTCAAATTTAAAACTTATAAATATAAATACAACTTCTTTACAAGAACAAAGTGATATATATTTAAAAGAAGTAAATGCTAGCTATACAGTTAAATCATTATCTATACAAAGAGCAACTAAATCTATTCTTAAAACTAATGTTTATCACGATAATAAAAATACGTATTCTAATATAGCTAATTATGCTGTTGCATTTAAGGGTTCTAATATACACTTTGATACAAATGGTATAATAAACAAAGGAAATTCTAAATCAACTTGTATTCAATTAACTAAAGGTATTATTCCTTGTGATACTTCAGTAGTAACAACAAATCCGAATTTAATAATTAATGAATATGATGTAGCAGCAAAACATGGTTCTACTATAGGTAAATTTAATGAAGATGAAATATTCTATCTTATGAGTAGAGGGTTAAACAAATCTGAAAGTTATCATTTGATACTTAATGGTATGATTGATCCATTACTAGAAGAAATATCTATAGAAGAAACTAAGCAAGTATTAAAAAATACTATTAAAAAGATTATAGGTGATTAAATGTTAGATCCTAAAAAAATTAAAAAAGATTTTCCTATATTTGATACTGATAAAGACTTAGTATATTTAGATAGTGGTGCATCTAGCTTAAAACCTTTATGTGTAATAGAAAAGATGGATTACTATTTAAAACATTTAGGTGTTAATGTGCATAGAGGTGTTTATCAAAAAAGTTATGAAGCTACAGAACTATATGAAAAAAGCAGAGAAAATATAGCTAAATTTATTAATGCAGATTTTGAAGAAATAGTATTTACTAGAGGTGCAAGTGCATCTTTAAACTTAGTGGCATTATCTTATGGTCTTCAAAATATAAATGAAGATGATGAAGTTATAACTTCACAGCTAGAACATCATTCATCTCACTTACCATGGTACAAGGTTTGTAAAATTAAAAAAGCTAAACTTATATATGTACCACTTGATAGTGAAGGTAGAATTACACTTGATAACTTAAAATCAGTAATAACAAGTAAAACTAAAGTAATAGCACTTACTCATGTGAGTAATGTTATGGGTTATATAACACCTATTGAAGATATAATAAAAGAAGCTCACAAACATAATATAGTTGTAAGCGTAGATGCGTGCCAATCTATACCTCATATGCCAATAGATGTTAAAAAAATGGATTGTGATTTTTTATCATTTTCCGGACATAAGATGTGTGGACCTACAGGTGTAGGTGTACTTTATGGAAAAAAACATTTATTAGATAAAATGGAGCCAATTGAATTTGGTGGAGATATGGCTGACATAGTTACACTAGATAGTTTAAGTTATAAAGCAGTCCCTTATAAGTTTGAAACAGGTACACCAATGATTACAGAAGTTATTGGTTTGAGTCAAGCTGTTGACTACTTATTGTCTATTGGACTAGATAACATAAAACAACATGAACAAAAATTAACTAGCCTAGCTATTAAATTATTAAAAGAAATTAAAGAAGTACAAATATATAATCCTACTTGTGAAACAGGGATTATATCTTTTAACATAAAAGGTATACACCCACATGATGCTGCAAGTATTTATGATAAAAATCATGTATGTATTAGAGCAGGACATCACTGTGCTCAATTAATAACAGCATGGCTAAATCAAATATCAACAACAAGAGCATCTTTTTATTTATACAATACTGAAGAAGATGTTTATAAATTTATTGAGAGTGTAAAAGAAGCTATTAAATTCTTTAACTCATTTAACTAATAACAAAGGAAGTGTTAATATGAAATCAGATAACCTTGAACAATTATATAGAGATGTAATTATGGATCATTATAAAAATCCTAAGAATAAAGGATTAATAAAAGAAAATGGATATCACAATGTTCATATTAATAATCCATCTTGTGGTGATGATATTAACATATGTATAAAAGTAGATGATAATACTCTAACTGATATTAGACATGATGGAACAGGTTGTTCTATTTGTTGTTCTAGTGCAAGTGTTATGAGTGAAACTCTTAAAAACAAAAAAACAAATGATGCACTTAAACTAGTAAAAAACTTCTATACAATGATCAAAGGAGAAAAACTAGAACAAGAAGAACTAGATTCTCTTGAAGAAGCTATAGCTTATACTGGAGTATCTTCATTTCCTGCTAGAATAAAATGTGCTACTTTATCTTGGAAAGCTGTTGAAAAAGCTATTGAAGAGGTGAGTCAAAATAATGAGTAATACTAAAAACCTAGTAGGAGATTATAAATACGGATTTAAAACTGAAACTAAATCAGTATTAGAAGCAAAAAAAGGTTTAAACGAAGATGTAGTTAGATTTATATCTAGTTCTAAACAAGAACCAAGCTGGATGTTAGATTTTAGATTAAAAGCATATAAATCATTTTTAAAACAAAAGAATCCAAACTATGGTCCGGACTTATCAGATATAGATTATA
>JBOFSX010000030.1:0-6276 GCA_051651765.1 Anaeroplasmataceae bacterium
GAGATATCTCTTACTGCTTTAACTAATCCATTAGTTGTTTTGAATGAAACTTGAAGTTTTTTAACTTCTAATGCTTTTGCTTTTTTAACTATATTTTCCATCTTACTCATCAACTCCTCTTAGTGAAGGATTGAATGCATCTCTTAATCCATTACCGAATAAATTAAAGCAAATCATTAAAAGAGAAATTATGATTGCTGGGAATATCATTAAATGTGGAAATTGTTGCCATAATTGAGAAGCATCTGATAATAATGTCCCTAAACTTGTTCCACTATCACCACTTAATTTAACAATACCTAAATAACTTAACATACTTTCTGTAAATATAACGCTTGGAATAATTAATACAGATGAAGTAATAATTGTTCCTAGAGCATTCGGGAAAATATGTTTCCATATAATTCTTCTATCACGTGCACCTAGAGTTCTAGCTGCCATAACATATTCTTGATTTTTGTAACGGTAAAACTGCGTTCTTACCCTTGATGATATACCTATCCATCCCGTTAAAACAAAGGCAAATAGTAAACTTGGTATAACACCCCATGTATTAGCAAAGTGTAACTGGAATAAAGTAGCTAAAACAATAAATGGTATATTAATTAAAATTTCTTTAAATCTACCCATAGCTAAGTCGGCTGCTCCACCATAATAACCTTCAATTGCACCATAAATAGTACCTATGATCAAGTTAATTAAAGAAACCCCTACTGCCAATAATAAAGAAAATTGAACAGCATTTGCTAATCTATAAGCAAGGTCATAACCAGTAGAATCAGTACCAAAAAAGTAATTAGGTTCTACTCCGTTAACAAATTCATAATAATTATAGTATAAGATTCTTGTTTCATAGGTATTTGCATCTGTACCATTACCATTATACTTTTCATAAATATATTGTCCATCTGCATTTCTAGCATAATTATCAGATAAAACAAGATCTTCAGAATATGATAATTTTTTTCCATTTTCATCAACCGGAGTTGCTTGAGCAGATGTATGTTTATACCAATAATTCGGATTTTTCTTAACATTAAATTCATTATCCGCTATTAAAGGATAAAATATTTTTTTACCTGTATTTTTTTCATACTCTTTAATTTCATTAATTTTATCTCTTGAAAATGTTCTTGTTTCAAAACCAACAGCTAAATAAGTGTCTATTTTGATGTTATTAATTTTTATTTCATCTCTACCTTGTTGAACAACAGTTGGTTTTCCAACTTTGAATACTGGTTGATAATAGCTATTAGCGCTCTCAATCAATGAAATAGGTTTGCTATTAGCACTATCAAATTCAGCCGCTACACCAAGACCATAATAATAAATTAAATCATCATCTTTTGCTTCTACAGCTCTTTCTCCACCCATTATACCTAATTTTTCTTTTAAGAATGTGTTTCTAGGCGCCATATGTTTATAATTGATATCAAACGAAGTTGCTATTGCTCTTGGTGTAATAGCTGGCGTAACAAATGCAAACAATATAATGAACATTATAATAAACGCTGCTACAACCGAAGCTTTATTTTTCTTGAATCTTATGAAAGCATCTTTAAAATAACCAATAGATTTAGTGTCAAATTTTTTGTCTTGAAGTAAATTTTCAGTACCTACGAACTCGAACTTTTCAGAAGGAATAGAATTATAATCTTTATCAAAATTTTTCATTTTATTTTTCTCCTATTCTAATTCTTGGATCTATAAATCCATAACTTAAATCTACTACTATACCCGCAAGTAAACCTACAAATACATAGAAAATTGAATTTAACATAAACACATCATAATCTAATAGATTAATTGATTGTATAAATAAACTACCTACACCAGGAATAGAAAATATTTGTTCTATAACCATAGAACCACCTAAAATACCAATAAATGATGATATAATCATCGGTAAAATAGGAACCATAGCATTTTTTAATGCATGTCTAGTAGTAGCTTGAGTTTTTGTAAGTCCTTTAGCTCTAGCTAGTAACATATAATCTGAAGTGATAGTTTCTGTTAATTCGGCTCTAGTAAATCTACAAAGACCAGCTATCTCACCAAATGATAATGCTAAAACTGCAGGAATCATACCTATAAACATGGTCCATGTAAACCATCCTCCTGCTTCATCTAAAGATGGAATAACGGCTGGGAACCAGTTTAGTTCAAATGCTAACACATATTGAACTATGAAAGCATAAATATAACTAGGAATAGAAACAAATAATATTACAACAATACTAATAACATGATCTTGCCATTTGTTTTTCTTAGTTGCTGCTAAAATCCCTAAACCTATACCTAAAGGTATAGAAAAAAGCAAAGAATATATATTTACTAAAATTGTTGGTGCTAATCTAGAAGCTAAAATTTCAGTAACTGGAACCAATCTTGCAATATACCAAGATGTACCAAAATCAAATTTAGTAAATATATTTTTTAAATATATACCATATTGAACGATCATCGGTTTGTTATAACCTAACGCTTCCCATCTTGCTTCAATTAGTTGTGCTAAATCAGCATCTTGAGGCATCTCTTGAGGTAGTAACCTTATTAATATGAAACAAATAGTAACAATTACAAAAAAAGTTAAAACCATTAAGAGAATTCTTTTTAAAACATATTTACCCATGAATATCTCCTTTAACAATAAAATAGACTAAAAAGAAAGATTTAATCTTTCTTTTTAAGTCTGTTTTATTAATATTTTATTTATAATTTAATTTATATTTTTGTTTTTTACAATATTTAGCCCATTGACTATCATTATAATTAAACTCCATTAATCTATCTCCACCAAAACCATACATAATATTATAATCATCTGCAATATATGTAATTTTATAAGAAATAAGATTTGAAGCAGTTGATGCAGCTAATGGAATACGGTAATAAAAACTTAAGAATTTTTCTTCTAAAGCAGCTGTAATAGCTAATTTAGTTTTATCATGTTCAAAAGCGTATACTCCATCGTCTCCAGGCGAACATGCTCTAGACCAAAGTTGATAAGTTTTGCTAATAGCTTCTTTTTTAATGAAATTACCATCATTATCATAAAAAGGAACTTCAATCGTTAGATTTTCAGTTGTTGGATCCCAACAAGCAGATTCGTTTATTGAGTAAGATTCTGGATCCATATATACTTGAAAATTTCTGAATGGGTAGAATGCAGCTCCCCCCCATGCTCCATAACCTATTGCATAGTCACCTTTACCAATAGCTCCATAACGATCAGGAATATTACCTACAGCTTCTAATTTAAAATTACCATTGAATTTAGTAGTAGATAACACTGCATTTAATTGTTCATTAAGAACTTTAATTTGTGCTTCATCATCTGCATCTAAAGCGCCTTTTTTATAACCAACTTTAATTGTAATTCCTTTTTTAGAATCATAACCCGAATTAGAATCAGCTACTAAAGCATCATAAGCTTTATCAAATAAAATTCTTGCTTCTTCTGAATTAAATCCCGTTATAGAAGCAAAAGCTTCATCTAAAGTAGGATAATCCGTTCCAACTCCATATGTAACACCATATAGATTAACTATAGCTTTTTTAGCATCTTCTGTTTTTCTATAACTTGAATTTGGATCTTTATAAATATTATAATGATATAACTCATTTAATAATGAATATGCTGGTTTATATCCAGGAGTTGTTTTTACCCATTCAGCTCTATCAATAGATAAACTGAATGCTTTTCTAAAGTCTTGATTACTTAAAACAACACTATTCGTATTACCTTTATTATCATCCATAGCTTTAAGAGCAGTTAAATTAGAATTAAAGAAAAAGCTCATTTGATATGTCTCATCCATTTGTTTCAACGAACTACTTGTAGAAAACTCTATTAATTCAGATGTTGAAGGTTTCCATTCATCTAAATCGCCTTTCATAAATAATCCTCTAGCAGTTTGAGGACTATTAATAACTTGTAAGCGAATTTTAGTAGCTTGATATTGCTCTACTTTTTTTCCATCAACCTCAAAATCAGTTTCTGAAATAAATTTTCCATCAACTTTTTCATATCCATACCAATGTTCATTTTTTACAAAAACTATTTCTTTACCATCTTGAAGAGCAGCTAGTTTATAAGGACCATATGACATTGTCGTCGCCATAGAGTTACCGTATTTAGTAGCTTTTAAATCACCAAGATCAAACATAGCATTTTCATAAGTTTCTTTATGAACTAACCAAGTAGATGTACAGAAACTTCTGAAATAGTCAATATCCTGAGTATTTTGAGTGATGTAATATAAAGTATTATCTTCTCCAGCTTTAGTCGTTAGACCAACACTTTCAAATTTAACATCATCAATTTCTCTATCGAATTCATAAAAAGCACTTAACTTAGTAATATCCGCTTTAGCATCTAAGGCAAGATAAGTAGCTACAAATGTATCAACAATTTCATTAATATCTGCTTTGTTTTCTTCACTATACTCTAAATAACCATCTTTAGAAGATATAGCAGTTAATTTGTCTAATGCCGCAACATATGCATCTAATTTTTCTTTAGTTTGAACTTCTTCTACATATGTAATAAAAGATTTAAAAGAATAACCTTTATAAAAAGCATCTTTTGTATTTATATAGTATTTTTTACCATCTTCTAGATTTGTACCTTTTTCAACAAATTTGTAAATAGTTTTATTCTTATTATAAAAATCAAACCCACCAGCTATAGCACTTTCACCGCTCCAATAAAGGTTAGATCTATAATTTTTCATTTCTTGACTAAGAAGTTTTTCCATAGAGTATAAATAATCTTGTTGTGTTATAGGTGTTCCATCTTGCCATTTAGCACCATCACGAAGTGTTATTTTAAATACGTAACCTTCTTCAATTTTATCATAATCAGTAACACCATCTGGTTTTTTTACTTGATACTGAGATAAATAATCTTTGTTTTTACTTGTAACATCTTCTATGTTTGTAGCTAGGTCATATGACCATTGATATACTCCATTTTTAGTATCCTTAGGCACATATGATGTGAATCCTGTTGTAAGATAACTTAAAATTTTATTATCTGCGTTAGTTTCCCACGAATGTGGATTCCAGTTATTACCAATAGCTGTATCGTAAGCGTTATAAGTGTAACCGTCTCCAGCACCACTTGAACTACTACAAGAAGCTAAACCTAATACTGCTGTTACACCTAACGTAAGTGCAACAGGTTTTTTAAATTTGTTTAAATTTAAACTCATACTTTTTCCCCTCTTCTATTTTATTTAACCAAATGAATTAAGCTAGCCAAAAGGTTATGATGTTATTGTACCTTATAATGTCTAAAAAATCAACCGCTTTTTCATATAAATTTGTTAATATTTTTATAACAAAATATATTATTAGTCAACATATAGTATTTTAGAATAAAATTCATATAAACTCATTTTTTTGTGCATTTTATTCATTTCACATATATTTTTTTAACTCTCGCGTTTCAATGAAAGCGTTTTCCAATAATTTTAACTACTAATAATCATTATTAGTTGTATTTTTAAATGATATTTTCTATAATTATAGTAACAATCGAGGTTATTTAATGGAAAATATTATAATTAATTCAAAATATGATAACTATACGTTATCAACTACAATTTTAAGATCTGATACTGCCACTGCTACTATTATGATTATTCATGGAATGGAAGAACACAAAGAAAGATATTTAAATCTTGCTAATATATTAAAAGAAAATAATTACAATGTAGTTTTAGCAGACCTTAGAGGACATGGCATTAATCAAGAAGAAAAAGAATTAGGATTCTTTCTTAAAAAAAATGGTCATAAAGCTATATTAGAAGATCAAAAAACTATTATAGAATATATTAAATCACATTTTGATGTTCCTTTGTATTTATTTGCTCATAGTATGGGTAGTATAATCACAAGAAATATTTTACAAACAAATGATAATGATTTTTCTAAAATTATACTTAGTGGCGCACCAAATTATAGAAAACTTTCTATATTAGGTATTCTTCTAGCTAAAATAATCACATTTTTTAAAGGCGATAAATATAAATCTAAATTATTAGTTCGATTAACCTTTGGTAAAATCAAAAAAGTAAAAAATAAAAAAACTGATTATGACTGGATAAGCGTTAACGAAGAAAACGTAACGTCTTATTTAAAAGACCCTTTATGCGGATTCACCTTTACCGCTTCCGCTTACAAAGATTTATATAAATTAATATCTACTATGAATAAAAAAGGTACTAGAGTTAATAGAGATTTAAAAATTCAAATTTTAACAGGCGAATT
>JBOFSX010000031.1:0-1376 GCA_051651765.1 Anaeroplasmataceae bacterium
GCATGCATGAACTACCGCTAGCTGGGAAAGTTACTTTTCAGCATATGCATGCATGCGATTTCTTTGAAACACTTGCTTTATCTTACTGTGATAGAAGCTTTAATGTAATGAGCTTTTATACATTCTTTAGTGATGCTGAATCTGATAGAAGCTTTAATGTAATGAGCTTTTATACATTCTTGTAAGGTATTAAAGCACTAACTCATTTGAAGTGTTCACATGCATAGCAAATAAGAACCAGTTTCAAATGCATTAAATAGTTACTGTAATGGCAAACATTGCTTTCCATACTGCATGCAAGAACGAACTCTCGCTGGAAACAATGTTTCACAAAATATGCATGCATGGTATTGCTTAGGAACACAATAATACACTTTCTGAGCATAAATGATTAAACGTATTCTTGTGATGCATAAAACCTCTAACAAATTAGAACTGTGTATGCATTGCAAATAAGAAACCGTGTTAAATGCATGAAACAGATTCAGAAATTGCAAACTTTAGACGTTATAATGCATGCATGAACAAACTCTCGCTAGAAACGAAGTTTTACAGGATATGCATCTATGGTATTGCTTAGAAGTACTAACATACTCTTGCAGAGCATAGTATATATAAAATATTTTTGATATGTTTTAATCTCAAGCTGTTTAGTATTGATTGCAAACGTATTGCAATTGAAAACTCGTTTCAAATGCATGAAATATTTGTTATATGTTTAATGCAAGGTTTAATTACTGCATGCATTAAACGAACTCTAGCTGGAAGAGAGGTTTTACACCAAATGCATGTAAGGTATTGCTTAATTTCTGAGCATAGTAGCTCTATAACTTTTTCTTATAATGCATAAAAATTCTAACTGTTTAGAACAGATTGCTCACACATTGCATGTGAGAACTCGGTTCAAATGCATGAATTATTTATAATAAGTGTAAGAATTACTTCTTATACTGCATGCATGAAATATCTTTCGATGAGAAAGAAGCTTTTCAGTATATGCATGCATGCGACTTCTTTGAAACCCTTGCATTATCTGACTGTGATAGAACCTTTAATGTAATGAGCTTTTATACATTCTTTAGTGATGCTGACTCTGATAGAATCTTAAAAGTAATGAGCTTTTATACATTCTTTAGTGATGCTGAATCTGATAGAAGCTTTAATGTAAATAGCTTTTATACATTCTTGTAAGGTATTAAAGCTCTAACTCATTTGAAGTGTTTACATGCATTTCAAGTAAGAACCAGTTTTAAATGCATTAAACAGTTACTGTATTTGCAAATATTACATTGCATACTGAATGCATGAACGAACTCTCGCTGGAAACAAAGTTTCACAAAATATGCATGCATGGTATTTGCTTAGGAACACAATAA
>JBOFSX010000032.1:0-3650 GCA_051651765.1 Anaeroplasmataceae bacterium
ATACTTAGGTACGGATAGAGATTTCAATGATTCAATATCTTCATTTTTTACCATTTCATGTTCAGATGTAATAGTAGAAAATATATCATAACTAGAACCTAGTTCTTGAGACATTTTAATGAATTTGTTATTATGAGACTAAGTAAATACATAGTCCTTATATATAAATTTGATTTAAAAAAGGTAGACTAATAGGCTACCTATAATATTTTTTTATTAAAATGTGCTCTTGTGTGAAGTTTATCATTAAATGATTTTGTGTTAGAATTATTATAAATTTTATTTATAGCAAGTTCTATTATAGATTTAGTTTCTTCATAATCTTCAATTGTAAATTGAAGTCTGTAGTAATCTATGCAATCTATTTCATTTAAATCATCTAATAAATTAAGTGTTTTACTATTAAGAACAGTAGTAGAACAGTCCATATGATTCATAATAGGAAATTCCTCAAAATCATCTTTAATAGCAAAATTAGACTTTCTACATAGTCCGCATAAGTTATTAGTTTTAAGTGGACAGTAGTTTGTATGCATAAGATCTTGTCTACCATATACTATTAATTCTAGTGAAGGATACCCATTATTTTCTTTAACATAATTTTCAACAAGCTCATTAATTTCTGTTTTATTAATTTCATGAGAAAGAGTTACTCTTTTAATACCTAAATTATGTAGTATATTAACATGTCTATTGTTTACAACATTAAATGAAAAATCTGTAACTAAGTTATTGTTTGGTTTAAAGTAGTTTATTCCATTATATCCACCAATTAATATATTAGAGTTATTACATTCTTTAAATTTTGTATCATTTCTTCTAAACACATTGTCTTTATAGTAAATGATATCTACATCTAAATCTACAGCAGCTTTGTATTGTTCTTGTGTATTACAAAAAACTGTTAATTGTTTAGTAGTGGGTCTTTGAAAACTTATTGGTTTGATTGAATAATTAAATAATTCACTATTCACCTTTAATCTTTCTTCGTTAAGTAAATTAATTACATCTCTTCTTAATGTATTAATTACTTTGTTAGGTATAAATGAATAGTCATCAACATTTAATATTAAATCACTTATAATATATGGAGTATCATTTAATCTACTTATTTGATTAAGTAGATTTTCTTTATTTAATATGTTATTTGATTTTTCTATTATATAGTCTGAAGTAGAAGTAACATAAATATCTTCATATCTTACAGTCATACTTAGATATTGGTTTATTTCACCATTTAAATATACATCTATAGGAAATCTTTTGAATTCTTTTGGATAAGTTTTTTCTAAAGATTTCTCTAACTCAATATCCTTAGTTTTATATACTTTATCACCAAGTTCAACTTTTTCTTTGATTTCTATAATACAATAATCAGAAGCACTATTAATTAAGTTTAAACTTTTATCAAATAGTTTAACTACTTTTAAATTCACTTCCTCTTTATTATCAATTCTAATTTGATCGTTTTGATTAAGAGTAGAATCTAGTTTAATCATATAACCGTTCTTCACTTTTTTAATAACAGTACCAATTAAATAACCACTATGATTTGGTCTAGTGACATTTACGATATCTTTTTTATCTTCTTTAAAAGTATAACCTTTAGTAAAGGTTCTGTTAAAAGTTTTTATAATGTTATTTTTAACAATAGAAGAAGTTGTATTATTATCTAATAAGTCTCTATAAGATTTTACTGTATTAGCAACAAAACTAGGTTCTTTCATTCTACCTTCTATTTTAAGTGAATCAACAATTTTCATCTTTTCTATATTATCTACTGAACAAAGATCTTTCATGCTTAATATATAGTTGTTAGAAATAATAGTGTTATCAAATTTATTTATAAGTTTGTAGTTTTTTCTACAACTTCCAACACATCTTCCTCTATTTCCACTTCTAAATCCAATTAGTCCAGACATTAGACAG
Organism: Anaeroplasmataceae bacterium; assembly: GCA_051651765.1. GTDB lineage: Bacteria > Bacillota_I > Bacilli_A > Acholeplasmatales > Anaeroplasmataceae > JBOFSX01. The sequence continues at coordinate 1,930 of JBOFSX010000032.1, forward strand.
TTTCCTGAATATGATACACATAAAGCTCCATGAATAAATGCTTCAATACTCATTTTTGAATTTTTCTTTATATTAATTAATTCTTCATAAGGTATTTCTCTTGCAACAACGCATCTATCTATTTTAAAGTCTTCAAAGAATTTGATTGCGTATAAATCATCTATACCTACTTGAGTAGAAGCGTGAGCTTCTGTATTTTTACATCTTTTATTTACATAATCAAGTAATGCAAGATCTTGAATAATTATTCCATCAACACCAAGTTCTTCTAAAAGATCTATTTGTTCATATGCTTCACTTAATTCATGATCATATACAATGGTATTCATAGTAACGTATATCTTAACATTTCTTAAATGTGCATATTCAATTACCTTTTTTAATTCATCAATGCTAAAGTTATTAGCATATGCTCTTGCACCAAATTTTTCTAATGCTAAATATACAGCATCGCATCCATTACTTACCGCAGCAATAAATGCTTCATAGCTTCCTGCTGGAGCTAGTAGTTCACTCATAAAAATCACCTTTTCATATTATATCATAAGTTGATAATCTATATTATATATTTTACTTATATAGTGATATAATAATATAAAATCAATAAGTGAGGTATTTTATGAGTAATAATTTAGTTAATGTAGCTTTTGTTTGTGTGCATAATTCTTGTAGAAGTCAAATAGCAGAAGCCCTTGGTAAAATAATTTTGAAAGGTAAAGCTAATGTTTATTCAGCTGGTACTGATATAAGTAGAGGTATAAATAAAGATGCTGTAAGAATTTTAAAACAATTGTATTCTATAGACATGACTATAAATCAAAAATCTAAATTAGTTGAAGAACTACCTGCTATAAATCATCTAATAACAATGGGTTGTAATGTTAATTGTCCTAATATTAAGTCTGATTTTAAGGATGATTGGGGTTTAGAAGATCCTTCAAATAAAAGCGATGAAGAATTTATTAAAGTTATTAATACTATTATAGAAAAACTATTTATCCTAAGAAATATATTGTAATTTTTATAGGTAATACTTAAAGCATAGTTATTGACAATTACGCTTTTTTTCTTTATAATACATTTAAATGATTGTTTAATCGTTTAATCGTAAGGGGTGATTAATATGGCTAAAAAAGAAAACCATAATAACGAATGTTGTTCACATAAAAACAAAGAAGAACATACTCACAATTCTAATTGTAATCATAAAAAAGAAGTTGAGCATGTACATAATGAAGAGTGTAGTCATGAACATGAAAATAAAGAGTGTTGTTCAAATTCAAAAGATGATCATAATCATGAAAGAGTTTCAATAACTTCAAATTTAGGTTGTAGTTGTCATGATCATTCAAAAAAAGAATCTAAAAATTCTAAAATGATATTTATTATAAGATTAGTAGTATCTATGTTAGTAGTATTAGTTATGTATATTCTATCTAACTTCATTGATATTAATATCTATGTTCAATACGCAATATATTCAGCTTGTTTATTATTAAGTGGATATGAAATACTTTTAACATCTATTAAAAATTTGTTTAAACTTAAATTATTTGATGAAAACTTTTTAATGAGTGTTGCTGCTATAGGAGCTTTTGCTATTGGTGAAATGCCTGAAGCAATTTTTGTTGTTGTATTTTTTGGAGTAGGTGAATTATTCCAAGATAAAGCAGTTAATAAAAGTAAACAAAGTATTGAAGAGTTAATGAATATTGATGTTG
>JBOFSX010000033.1:0-4655 GCA_051651765.1 Anaeroplasmataceae bacterium
AATGGTGTTCCTAGAGAGGATCACTTTGATATAACTGTTGCTAGTGAAATAATGGCTATACTTTGTCTATGTAAGTCTCTTGAGGATTTTAAAGAAAGAGTTAATAAAATAGTTGTTGCATATACATATGATAAAACACCAGTCACTGTTCAGGATTTAGGTTGTGCAGGTGCAGTAACAATGATTATGAAAGATGCAATTAAACCAAACTTAGTACAAACCTTAGAACATAACCCAGTTTTAATACATGGTGGACCTTTTGCAAATATTGCTCACGGGTGTAATAGTGCTATAGCTACAAAACTAGCTTTATCAATTTCTGACTACGTTGTTACAGAAGCTGGATTCGGAGCGGATTTAGGTGCTGAAAAATTCTTTGACATAAAATGTAGAGCAACAGATATTACGCCTAATGTTGTCGTTATTGTTGCAACTATAAGAGCATTAAAAATGCATGGTGGTGTAAAAAAAGAAGATCTATCAATAGAAAATATAGATGCTTTAAAACTAGGAATTTCAAACTTAGAAAAACATATTGAAAATATACAAAAATTTAATCTGCCATTTGTTATAGCTATTAATAAATTTAATACCGATACAAATAGCGAAGTTGATGTTTTAACTAAATGGGCAAAACTAAATAATCATGATATTAGTTTGTCAGAAGTATTCACTAAAGGTTCGGAGGGTGGTTTAGATTTAGCTAAAAAAGTTATATTGAAGGCTGAATTAGAAACTTCCATGTTTAAATACCTTTACGATGTTAATGATTCAATTGAAAATAAAATCAAATCAATATGCACAAATATTTATGGAGCAAAAAATGTTGAAATTTCAACGAGTGCAATGAATCAAATTAAATTATGTGAAAAAAATGGATGGGAAAAACTTCCCATTTGTATAGCTAAAAATCCATATTCATTTTCTGATAATCCTAAATTGTTAGGAAGACCAAAAGATTTTACTATTTCAATCAAGGAAATAAAAGCATCAGTAGGGGCAGGGTTTTTAGTTGTAATCACAGCAGATGTTATGACTATGCCAGGTCTACCTAAAGTTCCTGCGGCTAATAAAATGGATGTAATTGATGGAAAAATAATAGGATTATTTTAATTAAGATAGAGAGGATAATTATGAACAATTATATATTAGGAAGAAAAAACATTGTATTAAACTTTAGCAAGAATTACTGTACAACAGCAAGTGAACTACTATCTAGCGAAGCTTTTTCTAGGGTATTTGCTTTATTTCTTAAAAAAATCAAAGAAAAGGGAAATCAAGAATTATTAGATCTTATTAATATATCTAAAAACCCTGAAGAAGACTTTGTTTCAATCTTTAAATTATTGTCTATTTTTAAAATAGATGAAATTAAACGTATTAATCCTCTTTATAATAGTATTTTATGCAAACAAGAATCATTGTATGAAATGGCTGAAGATTTATATGAATTTTGGCGTTCTATTGAAAGATATTCAGTAATTGATAGTACAGCAAGTCAAAAAAGTATGGTTAACCTTAATTTTATTGATGCTAATCAAACATTTACGGAATTAGTATTGAAAACTTATAGAAATATAAGTGAAAAACTATATGGCAGAACATTTCATGTTTATAGACAATTACCATCAGGAATTAATGCGGGTATGTTAGTAAGTGAAAATAATTGGATGACGAATAGTGATTATTCTAATTTAAAAGGTGTTATGTTTTTAGACAGAATAGTCATAAGACCTCCATTTATAGTTTACAGCGAAAAAAATACACGCAATGGTGTATTTAAAGAAGTTGAGTATAATCCTATTGAAAAACTTAAACTTGATTTAAGTGAATGGTATTGCTATCCAGCATATGTGGGAGAATCATTAGCATATGTTTACTTTCATCAAGATTATATTTCTCATGGTATAACATTATGTAATCTATTTGAATTTGTTCATTTAAGTGAATGTAAGGAAAAAAAACCAGATTTGATTTATGTTTTTGGTTATAAGCAAGATGGTGAATGTGTATATCATCATGATAAAAATAATGACATATATACAGCAATTGCTCCTCATGGACCAGATATTGATTATTTCGGATATATGAAAAAAATGCTATTAACATTAAATAACACAAGAATGCTGGATAAAGGATATTTACCAATTCATGGTGCTTGTGTTAATCTATCTTTTAAAAATGGAAATAATAAAACTTTAGTAATCATAGGTGATAGTGGCGCTGGTAAATCAGAATCACTTGAGGCATTAAGAACGTTTGCTGCCGATGATATTGTAAATATGTCAATAATTTTTGATGATATGGGTATTTTAAAAATAGAAAACAATAAAGTAATTGCGTATGGTACAGAAATTGGTGCGTTTGTTAGACTTGATGATTTAGAAAACGGATATGCGTATAAAGAAATGGATAGAGCTATTTTTATGAATCCAGATAAAATCAATTCAAGAGTAGTAATACCTGTAAATACTTATAGAAACATTTTAAAAGGTTTTGAAGTTGATATGGTTTTATATGCTAATAACTATGAAGATAACAACGCTCTTTCTTTTTTCAATAAAGAACAATTACCTAAAATATTAGAAGTGTTTAGAAATGGTGCTAGAGTTGCTAAAGGTACGACTAATGAACTTGGGCTTGTAACATCGTATTTTGCTAATCCTTTTGGTTTAGTTCAAAGAACAGAACAAGCTGAGGTGTTATTACAAAAATATTTTTCTAAAATGGTAAATGATAATATTAAAGTTGGAGAAATTTATACAAAGTTAGCTATTTCTGGAAAAGAACATTCAGGACCTAAAGATGTAGCTAAAGCATTATCAAAATTATTAAATGATAAATAGAGGTGTTTATGAATAAAGTTGCTGTAATAATGGGATCTACAAGTGATCTTGAAGTAATGAATGAAGCATGTTTAATTTTAGAACAATTTAATATTAGTTATGAAAAAAAAATAGTAAGTGCACATAGAACTCCAGATTTATTAGTTGAATATTCTAAAACTGCTAAAAGTAGAGGGATTAAAGTAATTATTGCTGGAGCAGGAGGTGCAGCTCATCTGCCTGGAATGGTTGCTAGTATGACTACGCTTCCAGTTATAGGAGTTCCTGTAAAATCTAGAAATCTAAATGGAATAGATTCATTATTATCTATTTGTCAAATGCCTCCTGGAATACCTGTTGCTACAATGGCTATTAACGGAAGTAAAAATGCTGGACTGATGGCAGCCTCTATACTTGCCTTATCAGATACAAATATTGAAAAAACACTCTCTTGTTTTAAAGAAAAACAAACAAAGGACGTGATGGATAATGCAATCTAAGACTATAGGGATTATTGGCGGTGGACAATTGGGTATGATGATTATTGAGGAAGCCCATAAATTAGGGGCTAAAACAATATGTTTAGATCCATCTGTTGATTGTCCAGCAAATCAAATTTCTGATGAATTTATTTGTTCAAAATTTAGCGATATTCATTCACTTGAATTGCTATGTCAAAAATCTGATGTGGTAACTTATGAATTTGAAAATATTGATAGTAATTCATTAAAGTTGTTAGAATCAAAATATAATATTAAACAAGGTATAACACAATTAATAGATTCTCAAAGTAGAGTTCGTGAAAAAACTAAAGCGCTTAATAGTGGACTTGATGTTGCTTCATTTTATGAAGTTAATAGTTACGAGGATATTACCAAAGTACTGAACAACATAAAACTACCTTGTATATATAAAACTGATAGTTTAGGATACGACGGACATGGACAAGAAGTAATTAAATCATTAGATGAGATTTCTAAATTGAAAAAATATAATAATACTAAGGGAATTATTGAGGAGTTTGTTAATTTTGATTATGAATTGAGTGTTATATATGTTAATGACGGTAAGAATATAATTAATTTTCCACCATCAAGAAATATTCATAAAAACAATATCCTCGACTTATCAATAGTACCTTCAGGCATGAACAACGAATTAGAAAAATTAATTATAGAAAAAGGAAAAAAATTTATACTTAATTCTGGTTATCTTGGAATAATAACAATAGAATTTTTTGTTATGGGAAATAAAGTATATTTTAACGAGATGGCTCCTAGACCACATAATAGTGGACATTATACACTAGAAGCTTGTAATACAAATCAATACAAAGAATTATGTAATTTTTTGCTAGGTAATGAGATGGTTACTCCGTTGCTTAAACATAATTGTGTCATGAAAAATATTCTAGGAAAAAATATTAGTGATATTGAAATATTTAAAAACAAAAAAAATGCATTTATTCATATGTATGGCAAGAAAGATGTTAAAGAGAATAGAAAAATGGGACACGTAACTGTGTTAGATGTTACTGAAAAAGAATTTTTAAAATATTATAAGTAGATGAGGGTGTTTATGTCATTTTATAGATTATTTGTTGAAAAATTAGAAGATTATAGAATTGAATCTTTGGACTTAATGAAGGAATTTAATACGAATTTAAATTTAACTTTAAAAAATTTGAGAGTAATTAATGTATATGATTTAAAAGGTTTTGATCAAGATTTGATAAATTTAACTAAATATAGCGTATTTGGAGAAATTGTTACAGATAACGTATTTGATAAGATTGATCTAAAAAATAATAAATATCTAGCAGTAGAATAT
>JBOFSX010000034.1:0-4609 GCA_051651765.1 Anaeroplasmataceae bacterium
AACTCATTAAAAAAAACCTTAGAGCGTTTTAAATAAAATATAGAATCAGAATACAGTCGAGTTCTCGCAATGGATCTATTAGAACCTCACAAAGCATTTAACATATAAAGTGTGGAAAGAATTTACAGCGAAGATAGAAAATTGTACTGAAACTAACCGGTACTACATAAATAATTAGTTTTAAAAATTGAGTAAACAAAGTTATGCAACAATTGTTTCTTGATTTGGTTTAATAAAGCAAAAGAATATTTTGAATAGTGTAGATTCTTATGGTATAATACATATGTAAACACTAAGAAGAGAGTTTACAAAAAAGGAGATTTTATATGAAAAAGCGTATTAGTATTTTGAGTTTTAGCATGATGTTATTTTTAGCATTATCCGGTGTATCATCTTTATCTGCAGAAAAGACAGACATGGTTGTTGAAGGAAAATACGGTGCAAAGGTATGTGATGCTGGTTGGTTTGAAGCGTATCTAGAATTCGATACTTCACCTTATTATTTATGTAATGGTGCATCACTTGGAAAAACAAGTGGTGGATTTAGGTATCAAACAATTGGAGATGATCATTTACTGGCTGATGCTTTGATGACAGATACCGATTATAGATATGTATCTGCATGGACTAAGAATGGAGCAGGTGAAATTGATAGTAGTGAAATAGAATACGATAGCGCTATTAATACTAACTTTGCAAAACCTGGTTTAGATTATTATAGTATGAATTCATATGCTACAGAATGAGTAAAAAAGAATAGTATATAACTATTCTTTTTTATTGGGAGGGCTTTATGCAAAAATATTTTTCAAGCATTTTTCAAATTATTATCATTTCTCTTCTTTTAATTTTAACTATTAGAATAAATGACTATAATTATTTAAAAGACACAAGTATTTATTCAATTGAAAATGAGAACTATACAACTGAAGAATTAATTACTCTTTTAAATACAATAAGTAGTAGTACAGAAAGTAATATTTATTTCAAAAGATATAGTTCAACCGATAAAAAAATTTATACTAACAGTACAGATATTCCTAAATATTCCGCAATAAATTTTCATACTTTGAAAGAGTTCAATGAAGAAGAATATTCAGCTTACCTTGAAATATATTTAGATGATGAAAATAGTGAAGAATTTATAAAAAATGCGACAGAAGAGGAGCTGGAAATAAAATTAATCTCTGAACAACTTACTTTTTTTCAATTTTATGGCAAGGATATGCAATCTCTTGTTGTAAGTTCTATATTTATAACTTTCTCAATGATATATATTAATACACATTTCACAATAAAACGAAAAAAAATGGAAATGGCAATACTAAAAGTTCATCATTTTAGAAGTTTAAGTGTATACTTTAGAACAGTTAAGGAAGATAATATTCTATTAGTAACTACATCAATTATTATGACTGCAGTTTTAATGTTTATTATGTTTACAGCCAATATCCAGAACTCTATATTTATACTAGTACCTACAATAATAACAATAATAATAATTATGTTTCAATTGATTAGTTTGGCTTTTGCTTTGAGGATATCTACTCTGCACATCCTCAAAGGTAAAGAAAAAAATACTATAACAATAATATTTTTTTGGTTCATAAAGATATTATCAGTTATAACTATGATAATTTCATTAAGTACTAGTCTATATTATATAAAATTAAATAATCAAAATATTGAAAGTTTAAATATGGTTGAAACTGTTAAAGATTATACAATTTTTAGGATTACTTCAAGTTCAACTACTGGATTTAGTGAAATTGAGGTTGAAAATTTCATTGAATTTTATGAGTATATTAGTATTAATTACGAACCGCTAATAGGGACATCTAAATTCATGGATTCAGCTGAGCAAACTGCACCCGATCATGTTTGTGAAAAGAACTGTATTCTAAGTACGAATGATAATTATTTCAATCAATATGATGTATATGATGTAAATGGTGAAAAAATCGAGTCTTCAGGCAAAGAAGACGATATAAAAATATACTATTCAGAAGAAAAAAAAATATACAAAGAAGAGATTGAAGGATATGAAAATTTTTTTGACCTGGAATTTCAATATATTGAAATTGCTCCTGAACAAAAACTCCCATATATTGAAAACTCTGGAGGTCAGGTTAAAACAGGGTACACAGATGATCCGATAATTTGGGAGTATCCACCTTCATTTAGTGATAATTCAAATCCAATAACACAAAATATAATTTCAATATTAACAAGATCAAATTTTTTAATAGATCTTCCACCAAGTGAAGTTGAAAAAATAGCAATGGAAACAGGGAATAGTAATAACTTTGTTAAAATTAATACTATAGAAGATACATATATTGTCGAGAAGAATAATTATATTTATGAAATAAAGAAAAATTTTATCTTGGCATTAGTTTCAATTTGTGTGTATATATTAGTATCATTTTATCTAACATATGAAATTTTCAATATTTTTCAACGTACAATAATGATAAAGTATTTAACGAGAAAAAAATTAGTATACTCACTATATAAAGTTCAAATTATAAGTATACTTCCACTTTTGATAGCATTAGTGTACTTAAAAATAATTTTAAGTACGGCAGTAACTACATTATTAATAGTCTTTATATTATTTAATATTGATGTAGTGATTTTATTGTTATATTCGAATCGTTTAATTGGGCAAGGTATTAATAATTTAAAAGGAGAGTAATGATAACATTAAAAATAGTTGATTTGAATAAATCTTTTAGTGATCGTAAAATAATTGAAAATTTTTCATTAGACGTTCCAGAAGGTAAGTTTGTCTGTATAAGAGGACGTAGTGGATCTGGAAAATCTACATTATTAAATATGATTGGAGGGTTAATAAATCCTGATTCAGGGGAAATATATTTCAATAACAAAAGAATAGAACTAATTAATACAAGAAGTGGAAGGAATACTTTAAAAGATGTGCAATATCTATTTCAAAAGACTTTAGTAATAGAAAATAAGACGGTTAGATACAATTTGAACATCACAAGAAAAAATATTTTCAAGCCTTATAGAGATGATGAACTTGTAAAAGTTTTGGAAGCTGTGAATCTGAATATAAAATTAAATCAAAAATGTCATGAACTAAGCGGAGGGGAACAACAAAGACTTGTTATAGCAAGGTTATTATTATCCACTCCAAAATTAATAATATGCGATGAACCGGCGGGAAGTCTTGATTCTGAGAATGCTAGACGTGTATACTCATTATTAAAAGCTATGACAGAAAAAAATATAACTATTATATGCGTTTCACACGATGAATATATACTAGAATATGTTGACTCAGTGATTTCATTAGAAGATTTATGATAAAAAAATGTATGAAATGTAAGTTAATTATCAAACAATGTTATCCTCAATGGATGAATTGATTGAATTAACTTCAAAACAGGCTAAAAATATAGCAAGTCAAAAATCATATATGCTTAATAAAATATTTACTGATAAAAATGCAAATTATGTGAAATTAGGAGATGTCTCTAAAATATCAACTGGAAATAAAGACGTTAAAGATGCAGATGAAAATGGACTGTACAATTTCTATATTAGATCAAGAAATATTTTGAAAATTAACTCTTACTCACATGAAGGTGAAGCAATTCTATTAGGTGGTGATGGTAAAATAGAAGATTTATTACATTATTATAATGGTAAGTTCGACTATCATCAACGTGTTTATAAGATTACATCAGAAATATTTAGCACAAGATATTTGTACTATTCTCTTGAATCTGGAATCGGTAGACATCTAATGAAGTCATCTGCAAAAACTACAGTAGATAGTGTAAGACTACCAGTTTTAAAAGATTATGATGTAACATCTAAGTCAATGGATGAGCAAGATAAAATAGCATCGTTATTGTCTTCAATGGATGAATTAAAAGAATTATATAGTCAATATTCTCATGAATTATCAAATGCTAAAAAATATAATTTAAATAAAATATTTGGATAATTATATTAAAGTATAAAAAAATGTTATAATATAATTGAGTTTTGGAAGAACCAAAGAAAAGGATAGCTGGCTGGCTATCCTTTTTTATTTTTTTAATATATAGGAGTTTTGGAAGATTACTTTAGATCAAAAATTAATTAAGATCTTTTAATAATTTAATAACTAATAGTAGATATATAATATCTAAAATTGTTGTATTAATAATTCTCCTTATATTAAAAAGTTGTAAAACCTTTCATAAGTAACTCCTTATATAGGTGATTTCGCACCATATATAGTATAACATATTAAAAAATTTACAAATGAATCTATTTGATGCTATAATAGTTTTAACGTATTCAACTCAATAAAAAGAATACTACATAAAAAAATCCCATCATTGGACTTGCAGGTCCTAGGGATTTAGTACATCTTGAAATATGTACAAATTATACCAAAAATTTTAGGTTTTGTCAATCACTATGAACACCTAAAATTTGCGGACTCTTTGGTAGATTATGATAAGTGGAGACTTATTACCTATCTGAGGGAAGCAGAGATGCGGATTTTGAGCATGGCTGGTGGTCTTGTTATATATAGGTAGGGGAAGAAAGCTGATACACAAATGTGTGTCTTTTTTTATTGGCAAAT
>JBOFSX010000035.1:0-12984 GCA_051651765.1 Anaeroplasmataceae bacterium
GAAAGTAAAGTTCCATAAACTATTTTTTTCATAAAGTTATATTTTTTAAAATTCAACATAAAATCCCTCTTTTCAGTAGAATATTTGTGGTTTCTACAGTAATTTATTTTTTAGACACACCATCATTATACTATATATAGAGAATATTAACAATATTTTCAAGCTAAAAAAGAGCTATTTACAACAAAAAACATATTTATAACACAATCATGTGTTTCTATATTCGGGATACAAAACTTAATTATAATTTTTAATTTACTATAATTTAAAAAAAATAAATTTAACCATTGTTAGACACACCATTTAACGAATAAAAAACTAATTTTTATAATCATTAATGAATTTAATTCTCTTCTATATCCTTCTCATTTTTAACATAAAGCTAAAAAAAAATAAGTTTTATTTATTACAAAACTGTAATATTTTCTCATTTTAAACACAAATATATATTGGGTGCATTTGTTTAAATGAAAAGTTCAAAAATATTTAGACTACAATTTGATAACGCTTACAATCATTAAATCAATGTAAATATATTGCTGATTTATAACTATTTATAATTTAAAATAAAAAAACTCCCAAGTGGGAGTTGTTTACACATTATTTTTTTTGTTTATCTTTTTACTCACAACTAAAAACAATACAATGTATATTGAAAATGAAATCAAAGTAACTAAATCAAATTTTTTAAAAAAACAAAGCGTTGATATAGTACAAAGAATTGGAAAACTGATAAAAGCAAAAATTGAGTAATTTTTTTGATTAAGTATGTTAGATTTTTTGTATTTAAAAAACTGTAGAAATCCATTATATAAAAATAAAAATGCAAATACAAATCCAAAAATTCCAAAGAAAAACATTATTTTATCTCCCTTTTCTTCTTAAGTCTTGTATCAAGATCAACAGAAAAACCACAACCTCTTACTTCATTCGCTTTATTAGCAAACATAAATGCTCTTTGATCTACATTGTCAATATATCCTCTAAGTTGAAAATATTCTTTAGTATTCAAAATAACTAACATTATTCTTCTAGATTCACCAGAATAACCACCCGATGCATCTATATATGTAACACCTCTTACAAGCGAATTCATAATGTACTCCTTAATTTCTTCGTGTTTGTCACTAATAATATAAACAGCTCTTTTATTATAGCCACCAAAAGATACCGTATCTACTATTTGACCATTTAAAACTACAAACACAATAGCCATTAAACCAGGAACAAAACCAAACATCCACATACCAACTAAAATAATTGGAATTTCCACTGCATACATGGTCTTAGAATAAGGAACGTTAAATAACTTCATAAAAATGGCTTGAATTATATCTCCACCACCCGTTGTTCCTCCATTTCTATACGACAAACCCATACCAACACCCATAACGAGTGCAGCAAATATAACAACTAAAAACATTTGTCCTTGGAAGTCTGGATATTCAAAATTATTCATAATTAGAGTTAATAAATTTACAAATATAGGATACATAATAGTCCCATAACAAATTTTAGCAAATACTTTTCTTCCCAACAAAATAAAAGCTACTAACAGTAATATCGCATTAAGTATGTAAATAAAGTACACATAATCTATGCCTGTCGCTTTTTGTAATATAATACATAATCCTGTAATTCCGCCCGCTGCAATATTATGAGGATTTAAAAAAAATACAACACTAGCAGCTACTAATAATACCCCTATATTAATTTCTACAAACGACCTAATGTCTTTTTTTGTAAACAACTTCTTTTTTTCTACAACACCATCCATAAACTCACCAGCCTGATACTAATTTTAGCACACTAAAGTCTCATTTTCAATAATCCAAACATAAACCTTCCTTTTTATTAATACCATAATATAATCAATTGTAAAGACTTCAAATTACAATTATAATAGTACTAGGAAGAGGTGTATTTATGAAGTTTAATTATTCAATATTGAAAAACCCCATCAAAGAACCAAATTTCAATGATTTAGGTTTTGGAAAACATTTTGCTCCATATATGTTTGAAATGACTTATACAAACGGTTTAGGATGGCACGACGCAACCATTAAACCATATGGAGTAATACTTATGGACCCTGCACAAATGGTATTACATTATGCTCAAGAAACATTCGAGGGTTTAAAAGCATATAAAGACGTAAATAATAAAATCTTTTTATTTAGACCATATATGAATGCAAAACGATTAAATAAATCTAATGAAAGACTATGTATGCCTATAATTGATGAAGATTTGTTTGTTAAAGCTTGTTCTGAAGTGGCTAAGTATAATGAATGTTATATTCCTAAAATAGAAAATTATTCACTTTACATAAGACCTTTTGTTTTTGCATATGAATCTGCATTAGGGGTTAGAAAAGCAAGTGTTTATAAATTTATGATTATCGCTTCTCCTGTTAGTTCATATTATCAAAATGGAATTAAACCAGTAAACATACTAGTTGAAAGCGAATATGTTAGAGCAATAAAAGGTGGCACAGGGGAAGCTAAATGCGGTGGAAACTATGCTTCTAGCATAATCGCTCAAGAAAAAGCTTCACTACAAGGATTTGATCAAGTATTATGGTTAGATGCAATTGAAAGAAAGTACATTGAAGAAGTAGGTACAATGAATGTAATGTTTAGAATTAACGATACAATCATCACGCCTCCTTTAGATGGTTCTATTTTACCTGGCATTACAAGAGATTCGATTATACAATTGTTAAAAAAGTCTAATTTTAAAGTTGAAGAAAGAAAAATATCTATCGATGAGTTAATAAAGCTTCACAAAGAAAATAAATTAATCGAAGCATTTGGCACCGGTACTGCTGCAGTGATTACACCTATTGGTAAATTAAAATACAAGGATACAGAACTTATTATTAATAATTTTAAAATCGGTGAAGTTACACAATATCTTTTTGATACATTAACAAACATTCAATACAACAAAGCAGATGATGAATTTAATTTTAGATACGAAGTAAAATAATAAAAACCAACTAGTGAAAACTAGTCGGTTTTTTTATTTTAAAATAGTTAGTAATTCATCATAAACTTTAATATCTAAATTCTTGATATAAATTATATTATTAAAGTAATTACTTCTAACATGTATTTTGAATGAAGCCTTATTCTTTCTTTTTTTAAAAAAGTCATCTATTTTATTTACTGCTATAACATCATTCTTGAATAGAACTACTTCGTTTTTAATAAAACCACCATATGATAAGCTGATTTTATCTTTAACAATATTAATTGATGTATTCTTACGGAGTAAATATACGGACATAACGCTTATTACAACATAAAGTATATACAAATAGCTAGTTGTAACTAGATACGTTACCCCATTAGGATCAAAGTTAAATGATAATATAAGTATAGATATGATGCTAGATACGACATATATCAAAAGGAGTACAATAAATTTGAATGAAAAAAACGAAGTCATGCTTTTAGATTTAAACTTTGCTTCTAAAGTTGAAAAATTAGGAATTAATTCATTAGAAATAGTTTTGTATTGAATTAAGGAAATTGTAGGAAACATAATTCCTGATTTTACTAATCTTTTAAATTTTTCACTTTCTTCTTTATAACCAACTACATCTAATGTAACTATTCTAAACCTAAAAAGTCTGTATATAATGTTATTTTGTACTCTACACCCTTTTATATTATCAAAGGGCAAATTGTATGTTACAGAATTTAAAATACCATACTTTATTATGATGTTATTATCAGTTTTAAAAATTAGATAATTATAATATTTAATGAAAGCTAAATAAAATAATACAGCCGCTATTAGTAAGGTGATAGAAAAAAATGCAATTAGTCCACTTATATACACTTTAAAGCTAATATATACGAATATATCAGCTAATGGAATTAGAAAAAAAATCAATAACTCAAAAATAATAAACGCTAAAATATTCAATAGCACAAACATGAATTTTTCTTTTTTTGAAAATTTATATATAAATGCTTTCTTATCCAATTTCTTTTTCTTTTCATTATTCACATTCGAAAACTTACTATCCGTATAAAAATCTAATTTTTTTATAACCCCATTTACTTTTCTAGTAGTAATATATAACATCATGCTGTTATTAGAAGAAGATGATACACTACCACTTTCAACCTTTAATATTTCTAAACGAAAAAACTTTTGTATAAAAGACTGGTTTCTATTAAGAGTATTTATTCTATTGTATGATAAATAATTATGTCTTCTATTAAATAGACCAGATTTAACTGTGATTCCTTCTTCAGCTATATTATATGAACTAAAAAACCAAAATAGAAAATTGTAAAGAAAAACTACACACAATACAATAAAAACAGAGGCAGTTAATATGTTTTGAAGCATATTAAGAATACTCTTTTTATCAATAAACGCATCTGGTAATAATAAGAGTAAAAATAAAATTATATATACATAACCCTTTTTAAAGGTTTTATATAATACTAAGTTAAATGAAAATTTATTTTTCATGATGTAACCTTACTACTTTTAGATGCTTTAACTTTCTCTAATAGAAGAGTTTTTTTGTTTTCAACTTTATTACTTAATAAGTCTTCTAAATGTTCAACTAGTTCTTTAGATGCTTTGCTTGATAAATAATTAATCTTAAAGTTAGAACCAGCAGTTGATATTATTATTTTTTTTAAATTAAAAATTTGTAATATTGGACCAGCAATAAGTTGAACGTCTTGTAATCTAGTTGTAGGTATAGTTACTTCATGTTTTATAAAAATTCCATATTTTATAAATATGTCTTTGTTATTATAAATATACTTATATGTTTTGTAATATAAGAAAGGATATATAAAACATATGATGGAAAGTATACAAGTTAAAATAATAGATATAATCAATGTTATATTTTTAAATTTAGGTAAAAAATTTATTATTAGTGGGATACCAAAAACACATATAAGTATTATAAATAATAAGAATACTAATAATTGTATTACTATCGCTTTTTTACTTATTGATGTCATAAGTAATCTCCTTAATTATTTTTTAGTTCTAATAAAGCTATCATTTCTAAATTGAACGTTCTAGGAAACATATCTATAGGTATAATCTTTTTTAATATGTAATCTATCTTTGTAAAGTCATATAAATCTCTAGTAAGTGTTTTAGGTTCGCATGATATGTATGCTACTCTTTTTGGTTTAAGATGTTTAATAGCATTAATAAATTCAGACGTAGAACCATCTCTAGGTGGATCTAATATAAGCAAGTCTATCTTCTCATCAGAATTGCAAATAGAATTAATAAATTTTGTAGAGTCATCGTTATAAAATTTTATATTTTTTATATGATTAATCTTGGCATTATAAAGAGAATCATGGTAAGCATCCTTATTTAATTCAACACCGTATACTTGTTTTGCAAATTTAGAAACTAATATACCAATTGTTCCTACACCACAATATGTATCGAGTACGGTATCTTTTTTTGATATATTTAGCTCTTTGATTGCTCTAGAATATAAAATTTCCATTGCTTTAGGATTAACCTGATAAAACGATTTACTAGAAATTTTGAATTTAAATTCTCCAATGGTATCAAAAATAAATCCAGGACCATAAAGGACTCTTTCTCTTTCACCAAGTACAATTGATGTATCTCTTGGATTATAATTTTGAACTATAGTAGTTATACCAAGTTTTAACTTTATCAAATCATTTACTACATTTTTTCTACCAGGAAAAAATTCATCTTTAGTAACAAAGACTACCATTACTTCATCTAGATTAAGAGCGGATTTAATAATTACATGTCTAATAATACCATTATTAGATTTTTCATCATATGGCATAATTTTATTTTTAGTTAATATTTTATTAATGCTATTTACAATATTATTGCTTTTAGTCATTTGAATATTACAATTTGTAACAGGTACTATTCTATGAGATCTCTCTTCATAAAAACCACATACTACTTGTTTTGACTTACTTAACTTATAAGTCATTTGGGACTTATTTCTATAATTATAAGGACTATCAGAAGTCAACACTTTAGAAATATCTACAGTTCTAGTAGTCTTAAATAAATCTTGTACATATTCATTTTTTAAAGCTAATTCGCTTTCATAACTCATATGTAAATATTGACAACCACCACATTTTAAAAATTCCGGACAAACACTTGCTATTCTATTTTTAGATGGTTCAGTTACTCTAATTAAATTTAAGTTTGTATAAAGATCTTTTTTTACAACTTCAAATACAGCTGTTTCACCTTCTAGTAATCCAGGAACTTTCTTTTCATCGTTGTTATAAATAACTATACCATTACCATCAAAATCTAATTTTGAACACTTCAATGTTATTTCTTTCATAATGTTTATCCTTCTTTCTTATTATGTTAATTTAAGACTCCACTCTTCCACGTTTACTATATCATCTACAATACCTTGATAAAATTCAGGTTCATGACAAACTAGTAATACAGTGCCTTTAAAGTTGCTAATAGCTTCTCTTAAAGATTCTTTAGCATCTTTATCAAGATGATTAGTAGGTTCATCTAAACATAATAAATTATATTCAGTAAGCATCAACTTACATATTCTTACCTTTGCAGCTTCTCCACCCGATAATAC
This sequence comes from Anaeroplasmataceae bacterium, assembly GCA_051651765.1. Taxonomy (GTDB): domain Bacteria; phylum Bacillota_I; class Bacilli_A; order Acholeplasmatales; family Anaeroplasmataceae; genus JBOFSX01. Next base: position 6,617 of record JBOFSX010000035.1, read on the forward strand.
TAACATTAGTGATTCAATGTGTTGTTTAGTTAATCCACACGAAGCAAGCGCCCCTCTAACTTCAGCATTGGACATAAAAGGATACATATTCCAAATTTCCTCGTGCGCAGTTGTTTTATCGTATTTTTCTTCTTGCACGAAGTATCCTGCTTCTAAATTATAATCAAGCTCTACAGAACCGCTTATAGGTTTAATTTTACCTAGTAAAGTTTTGAGTAATGTAGATTTACCAATACCATTAGATCCTTTTAAAACAACCTTTTTTCCTCGTTCTAAAACAAAGTCTATTGGTTTAGTTAAAGGTTCATCATAACCAATAACAAGTTTATTTGTTACAATAACAAATTTACCTGAAGTGCGTGCTTCTCTAAATTTAAAAGTTGGTTTAGCTTTAGTTGAAGATTTTTCAATTATAACCATTTTATCTAGTTGTTTTTGTCTAGATTTAGCCATATTTGTAGTAGCAACTCGAGCTTTATTTTTTGCTATAAAAGTTTCAAGTTTTTCAATTTCTTTTTGTTGTTTTTCATAAGCTATTTCATGATGTTTTTGCTTCACCTCATATAAAGAAGTGAATAAATCATAGTTTCCACTATATCTTGTAAATACACCTCTTTCTAAATGATATATAACATTAACAACATCATTTAAAAATGGTATATCATGACTTACTAAAATAAACGCATTTTCATAATTGATTAAATAGTTTTTTAACCATCTTATATGTGTTTCATCTAAAAAGTTAGTTGGTTCGTCAAGTATAAGTATCATAGGATTTTCTAATAAGAGTTTTGTTAGTAAAACCTTAGATCTTTGACCACCTGATAATTCAGAAACATCTTTATCAAATCCTATTTCTTTTAAACCTAGACCATTTCCTACTTCTTCTATTTTAGAATCTAATATATAAAAACCACTTGATTCTAATTCGGCTTGAATATCTCCAGTCTCAGTTAAATAGTAATTCATTTCATCTTCTGTACAATCACCCATTTTGTCATAATATGATAGCATTTCTTTTTCTAATTCATACATATGCTTAAATGCAGTTTGTAAAAAACTTCTAATAGTAATTCCTTTTTCTAATTTAACATGTTGATCTAAGTAACCAGTTGTAATTCTTCTTGCCCATTCAACTTTTCCTTCATCTGGGGAAAGGGCACCTGTAATTATATTAAGAAATGTTGACTTTCCCTCACCATTTGCACCTATTAAACCTATATGTTCTCCTTTATTTAACGTAAAGGTAGCTTTATCTAAAATTACTCTTTCACCAAAACCATGTGTTACATTTGTTACTTTTAATACACTCATAAATACTCCTATAAAATTAATATATTAGATTATACCATAAACAGTATAAATATTATCTTACTTGTATAAAAAAATAGTTCATCACGATGATGAACTATTTTTTATACAAACTTCAAGCTGATATCTAACGCTTTAACTGAATGCGTAAGTGCACCTACACTTATAAAATCGACTCCTAGTTTAGATACTTCCTTAATTCTATCTAAGGTCATATTACCGCTAGCTTCTAATTTTTTTATCTTATTATTAAGTTTAACACACTCATACATTAACTCATTATTCATATTATCTAACATAATTACATCACAATCAGTTGTTAAAGCTTCTTTAAATTCTTCTAATGTTTCAACTTCTACTTCAACTTTAATATTAGATTCAACCTTAGATTTAACCTTAATAACAGCATTAGTAATACTTCCACAAGCTTTAATATGATTGTCTTTTAACATTACCATATCTGATAAGGAACTTCTGTGGTTAACTGCGCCACCATCTAAGACAGCTTTTTTTTCTAATACTCTTAGATTAGGCGTTGTTTTTCTAGTATCTAGTATTTTTGTATTTCCAACAACTTCACTAACATACTGATTTGTTATTGTAGCTATACCACACATTCTTTGAAGGATATTTAAAGCAACTCTTTCTGATTTTAATATATCAGATGTTTTACCCTCTATTGTAGCAATTACATCTGATTTTATTATTGAATCACCATTTTTAAAAAATGTGGTTATTTTTGTATTTTTACTAACTAATTCAAAAGTCCTAACAAATACATCAATCCCAGATAATATACCATTTTCCTTGCATACTAAATTTGCTTTAGAAATAAAACTATCATCAAAAATGTTATCTGTTGTAATATCTCCATTCGGCATATCTTCGTTAAGAGCATTTATAATTATTTGATCTATAATATTATTCATAAATTCTCCTTAATCAATTCTGTAATGACATCCAATAGATTCTTTTCTTAAAAGAGCCTGGTTGATAACTGATAATGCTACAGTAGCCATATTAAGTGTCTCATAGTAATATCTAGAATTAACTCTAATTTTTTTAAGATTCTTGTAGTGTCTAGATATAATTTTTTTTGCAATTAATAACCCTTCTTTAGTTCTAACTATAGATACATACTTATCCATAATATCTCTTATTTCTACTCTTATACTTTTAAAATTATATGGTTTGTATTCAGCTGATTTACCTATATTAATCTCAAGCAATTTAACTTTACTTAAGTTTTGATTATTAATATCAGCTGCTATTCGATTAGAAAAAACAACGCATTCTAGTAAAGAATTGCTAGCTAATCTATTAGATCCATGCACACCAGTACAAGAACACTCTCCAACAGCATAAAGATTAGTTAAAGATGTTTTTCCATAAGTATCTACTTCTATACCACCACACAAGAAATGTTCAATAGGAGATACAGGAATTAGGTCTTTAGATATATCAATACCCTTAATAAGACAAAAATTAAAAATAGTAGGAAATCTCTTTTCTAAAAACTCTCTACTTTTATGAGTAATGTCTAGGTAGACATGGTCAGACCATGTATCAAACATTTCTCTATAAATACTTTGGCTGACCTTATCTCTTGGTGCTAAATCCTTAGATGGATAGTATTTTTGCATAAAAGCAACTTTTTCAATATTTCTTAAAATTGCTCCTTCGCCTCTTAGTGCTTCACTAATAAGAAATCTTTGCCCTCTTTTTTCTTCTTCATAAAAGCCAGTTGGATGAAACTGTACAAATTCCATATTAGATATCTTAGCTTTAGCTTTAATAGCTATGGCAATTCCGTCTCCTACCATATTTTTGTCATTGGTAGAGTTTTTGTATATACCACCTATTCCACCGGTAGCAATCACTACTTTTTTAGAAAAAAAATGAATTATTTCATTTTTATGGTTAATCGAACTAACGCCTATCACTTTTGATTTATGAGTAATTAATTCAAAAACCATATTTTCTTCATAAACAGTAATATTTTGTTTATTCTTAAGCGAATGCCTTAATCCCTCCATTATTTTTTTTCCAGTAGCGTCTCCGCCTGCATGTAAAATTCTATTAGAAGAATGTCCACCTTCTAATGTTCTAAGTAATTCTCCATTTTCAGTTCTATCAAATTCAACACCAAAAGAAATTAATTTATCAATATTGGCGTGAGCTTCTTCTACAAGTATTCTAGTGGCTAATTTATTATTTAAAAAATTACCAGCACTTAACGTATCATTATAGTGTGAATCTATTTTTCCCTTAATATCTTCAATTTCTGCAGAAATACCACCTTGAGCAAGAATGCTAGAACCACTTACGATACCTTCTTTAGCAACAAGTGCAATGTTAATATCATCATTTAAATTTAATGCGGTAAATATTCCAGCTAATCCTGTGCCTATTATAACAACATCATACTTTAGTATTTTTTCCATGATTTAACCTACTCGCTTAGCTTTAACATGTTATCTAATGCTTTTTTTGCTTTAGTAATAATTTGTTCTTCTAGAACAATTTCGTTAGTCTCGTTTTTAATACAATTATAAACATCTTCTAATTTAGTCAGTTTCATATCATAACACTTCAAACTCTCAGTTAAAATATGAAATTTCTTATTAGGACATTGTTTTTTCATTTCATGAATTACACCCATTTCAGTACCTATGATGAATTCGTTTGCATCACTACTTCTAACAAAGTCTATAAGTTGTTTTGTAGAGCCAACATAGTCAGCCATCTGAAGCACATCTAATTTGCATTCTGGATGCGCAATGAATAAAGCATTAGGAAATTGTGCTTTTTTTTCAGTAACAATGATTGGTTTAATATTATGATGTATACAGCAAAATCCATTCCATACATCAAATTTCAAATTCTCTTTATGCATTGTATATATACCTAAATTTTGATCTGGACAATATAGCATAGGTCTATTTTCTTTACTATAATGTTTAATTATTTTAATAGCATTAGAACTTGTAACACAAACATCAGATAATGCTTTTACTTTAGCCGTTGAGTTAACATATGAGATAATTATAGCATTTGGATTTTTTGACTTATAATCAGCTAATTTAATTTCATCAATCATATTAGCCATTGAACACCCAGCTTCCATAACAGGAAATAAAACTTTTTTGTTTGGTGATAATATTTTAGCAGTTTCAGCCATAAAATGAACGCCACAAAAAACAATTATGTCAGCATCTGTTGTGCTAGCAATTCTACTTAAAGCTAGAGAATCACCTACAAAATCAGCTATATCTTGTACTTCGTCTACTTGATAATAATGTGCAAGTATAACTATGTTTTTTTCTTTTTTTAATATATTTATTTCATTAATCATTTCTTGTTTTGTCATATATTACACCTCACTTTAATTAATTATATATTAATTAGATAAATTTATCAATTTCTACGAATAGTTATGATAGGAGTTTAAGTTCTTCTTCAGTTAAAAATCTAAATTCTCCAAGATCTAATTTGTCATCTAATACTAATGAGCCAAAACTAACTCTTTTCAAATATTCCACATTCATATCAAGAGCAATGAACATTCTTTTTACCTGATGAAACTTTCCCTCATGAATAGTTATATAACATGTATTATTTGAAATTAATTCAACCTTTGAAGGAAGTGTAACATACCCATCTTCTAATTCTATACCTTTATCAAAACGATCGATATAAGATGTTTTAAATTCACCGCTAAATTCTACATAATACTTTTTATCAACGTGCTTTTTAGGACTTAATAGATTATATGCTAATTTACCATCATTGGTAATCAATAGTAGTCCTTCAGTATCTATGTCTAATCTTCCGACAGGGAAAATAGACTGTTTTTTATATTCAGGCATTAAATCTATTACTGTTTCATGCACATTGTCGTATGTTGCGCTTACAACACCTGAGGGTTTATTTAACATGATGTATCGTAATGATTCATATTCAATATTAGATCCATCTACTATTACTTCGTCTTCAAGTTCGTTAATCTTGTAGTCATCATTAGTAACTACTTCGCCGTTAACTAATACATAACCTTTTCTGATTAATTCTTTAACTTGTTTTCTACTACCATAATTACTATGGCTTAACAATTTATCTAATCTCATAAATCCCCCTATTTAAAAATAAAGCCTTTAACATAAAGTTAAAGGCTTGAGTTATTATTTGGAGGCCCCGAACAGATTCGAACTGATGGTCGGGCAGTTGCAGTGCCGTGCCTTACCACTTGGCTACAGGGCCATAATTTGACTTGCGTTATGATTATAGCATTATCATAATTCTAAGTCAATTTATTTGATTTTATATTGTTGAAAAATTTTATAATACGTATATATATACAGCAACAAAGTGAAAAACAGTTCCTAGAATAACAAATAAATGCCAAACAAAATGAGCATATTTAAATCTAGACGCATAAAATGAAATACCTAAAGTATAAGTAATTCCTTCGGCAAGTATAAATAGAAACATAGGAATTGAACTATCCCATATTTGCTTAACAAAAATAATACCAACCCAACCCAAAGCTACACATAATATTGTTTGAATTAAAGTGCTTTTTTTGGGTTTAAATATTCTAAGTAATATAAGCAATAATACCATAGCCCATTGAATAGCAAAACAAACATACCCTAAAGTACCACCTATTTGTACTAATAAAATTGGCGCGTAGGAACCTGCTATTAAAATAAATATTGTAGTATGATCAAATATACGAAATAATTTTTTTACTTTAGTGTCCTTTTTAAATGCATGATATAAGCTGCTTGATAAATACAAAGCAAGTCCACTTAGACCAAAAATTGTAATCGAAATGTAATCTAATGCAGAGTCACATTTAATGTACATTAAAATGACTGCTACAATGATAAAAGTAGCTCCTATACCATGTGTGATACTATTTCCTATTTCTTCGCCTTTACTTTGTTTTTTGCTTCTTTTAACTTTAGTATGTAAAGTCTTAATTTCTTCATTGTTTTCAATTAAATCATACATAGTATCACCTCTTATAATATTTTAGCACCATCACAACTAAT
>JBOFSX010000036.1:0-5324 GCA_051651765.1 Anaeroplasmataceae bacterium
TATAATGCAATCGAATTCAGTTGCTCATTTCTCAGTAAGAGTAATTGATAGAAATGGTATAATAGTTAACACTTATTTTTAAGGAGCAATTATGAATGTAATTGGTATAATTTATAGTGTGAATAAAGAAAGAAAAATAATAGGGATCTATTTAAATAAAAAGGTTTATTACTATTCTTTAACCACTCACTTACACAACAAATTTAAAAAATATTTATATGTAGGAAATTACGTTAATTTTAAATGTGACCCAGCTTTTAAAATAAAATATAATATTAAAAGTTTTAACATTATATATTTTAATGAAATATTTGTTCCTAACAGATATAAAAGGGAAATTCTTTACTCTAAAAAAAGGGTGAACAAACAATTATCTAGCATGTTTGATGATATAAAATATAAAATGTTTTTAGATATTGAAATGACTATGCCACCATATAATCAAAATAGATATTTTCATAGTGAGTTGTTACAAATAGCTTTTATATTAGCTGATGAATATGATAATGAAATTCTTAGATATAACACCTATATTGTTCCAAATCAATATTATTTAAGTGATAGAACTAAAGAATTTTTAAAAATATCTATAACAGATGTTAAAAAAAATTCAATATCAAAAAAAGAACTTTATGAAATGTTAAAAGATATAATAGAAAAATATAATCCGGCTATATTTATCTATGGTAAAAATGACAAACAATATTTATCAAGTTTTTATAAGTCTAATAATTATTATAATTTGAATATTAATTCAAGGTTTTTAGATATAAATCAAATAGCTAAAACTTTTTTAGAAATTAAAAATGACCCTGGATTATTTAATTTATATAATATTTTATATGAAACTAATTTAAGTAATCAAAAGCATAATGCTTTAGAAGATGCTTTTGTAACGTATAAAATATTTTGTAAGTTAAAAGAAAAAATAAATAAAATAGCAGTTTAATAGAATGGAGTAGGTGTTTTACATACCAAGTGATTAATATGAATTATTTTAGAAAATCTTTAATGTATAGCTCGTTTTTAATATTAGTTTTAATTTCAATGTTTCTAACAAATAAAAATGATGATAATTTAATTGAAAATTTAGAAAATGAATACTCAAGTGAAAGTGTCTCTGTTAATAATGATGAAAATGTTAAAAGTATTAAACAATATAAAGCAAATACTTTAAGTAGAGAGTATAGAAGTGTTTTAGTAGGTTCATCTAGTACAAACGACACCAATAGAATTAAATCTTTATCTTTTACTAATACATTACCTACGTCTTATACATATAAAGGTAGAGTGGATGAAGAGTATGTTAGAAACGGATATTTATACGACCAAGAAAATTATTCAACCAATAATGGTATTCACGGTTATGAAGGTTCGAATGGTAATTATTTAATTTATGCTAAAACTTATATCTTTGCACCTGTAGATAGTTCTAATTTGTTTTATAACTTATTTAACCTAGAATCTTTTTCATTTGGTGTACTAGATACTAGTTTTACAACAAATATGAGTGGTATGTTTCAATCATCTATATCATTGCTTGAGATAGATTTTAAAGGTCTTAACACAAGTCAGGTAACAAATATGAGTAAAATGTTTTATAGTTTGGAGCCTACTAAATTAGTAAGGGTAAAAAATCTAGATACATTAAACACATCTAAGGTTGAAGATATGTCTCGAATGTTTAGAGGATTAGACAAAGTAGAACAAATTGACGTTAAGAATTTAGATGTATCTAGTGTAACTGACGCATCATATATGTTTGAAAAATGTAAGGCAATGTTATCTTTGGACTTATCTGGATGGAAATTGCAAGAAGCTCTTGATATTCGTAGTATGTTTAGAGAGATGACATCAGTTAACACTATAAATTTTTCAAACATTAATGCATATAAAGTAAAAGATATACAATATTTATTTTACGGTTGTACTTCACTGGTTAATTTGCAAATTTCTGGTAACTTCTATAGTGTAGAAAACATGGAGGAAATGTTCACTAATTGTTCATTATTACAAACTGTAGATTTATCTAAATTTTATGTAGATTCTGCTAGATATATGAACAGGATGTTCAAATCATGTTCTAAGTTGACTACAATCAACCTAGATGGAATAAATACAATAAACGCTATTAATATGAGTTCAATGTTCATGGATTGTACTTCCTTAGTTAATCTAGATTTAAGAACCTTCGACACAAGATCAGTTGAAACAATGTCATCTATGTTTGAAAATTGTCTTAACTTGCAGAATATAAATCTTACTAGCTTTAACACGTCAAATGTGACTATTATGGATAGAATGTTTTCTAATTGTAGACAACTTAAATCGCTTGATTTAAGTAGTTTCAATACAAGTAATGTCACTGATTTTACTTCTTTTTTATATGCATGTACGAATTTAAGTGAATTTGATGCATCACATCTTGAATTTAATAGTGCAATTATTGTTGATTATATGTTTTATGATATTAATATGAAAATATTAGATTTATCTAATTTTACTGGTACTAATTTGAAAAAAAATATAAATGGCATGTTTACTAATAGTGTAATTGAATACTTGAATTTTTCAAATTATAATGGTAAATATCTTGGAACTATACTTGCATATACAAGGATATCATTAATTGAATTTGGAAAATTAGAATACCAAATAGATTTAAACAATACTTATGTTAATAAAGATAATGCTACTATTGAGACCTTATCTCCTCAAAATAATATTGGTATAATATGCAAATCAAATGCTCTATCCAAATATAGCATTTCAATATATTACGAATATCCAGGTGAAGCAACTGTGACAAAATTAACCTTTAACAAAAAGGCTTATAATTTAGAAATTCCATTAGTAGAGGGAAAAGAATACTTCTGGTCAAGTTCCAATACTGTTTTTACACCTATTTCTTTTGATAAAGAATTGGAAAATGTAGTCAACAATACTGTTAGCTTATATGCAATGCAATCTAATTCTATTAAAACAATTAACATTTCTCGTACTGATTTAAGTTATAACGATCTTGTGTATACAGGTTCATATCAAAAAATACAAATTACTAATTTAGAGAATATTAAATCAAAGTATTCTATTGTTGGTGAATTAACATATAATGTCGATTCAGTTAAAAATGTTGGGACTTATGATGTAACAGTTAGTTTTATTTATGACATCAACAAATACTATATACCACCTATAAATATGCAACTTGAGGTTTCAAAGTCTGATGTGGAAATAGAGTTTGAAAATCTATATTCTTTTTATGGGGATAGTATATTAAACATTCAATATAATATAAAAAGTGGTTTTTTAGTTAAAGACGAAATAACTGTCTTACCATCAAAAAAACTTTATTCTTACGATAATGCAGGTACTTACTACATAGAACCTATTATAACGAATAATCTAAGCTATAATATAACTTTTAATAAGGGATTTTACTATACAATTAAAAAAAGAAATATTTCTATTAAAGTAATCAATTCAAAAGATGAGTCAGAATATGGTATGGATATACATGGTAATTTGAGTTTTGAAATTACTAATGGCTCACTTGTAAATACAAATCATGATATTATTTACTTAAGTTTAGGACTGAATAAAACTAGTAATGTCGGAAAGTATTCTTTTCAATATAGTTTTAATGATTCTAATTATAATGTAATAATTGATAATATTGGTGAAATAGTTCATACTATAACTCCACGTGACTTAGTTATAAGATTCTTAAATGGTAGCGAGATGAGAACAAGTTATGGCGATGAAATCAATACTCCAATGTATAGAACAGATGGATTAATAAATGGAGATGTATTTGAGGTAGGAAATACTCTTGAAGTAACTAACAAATCATTGCCAAAAACATATCCTTTTCAATTCACATGGGAAGGACAAAGTGAAAACTACTCACCAATAGTTTTCAACGGTAATGTTTCTAATAATGATTATAAATATTATATTTTTCAAAGAACTTTAGAAGTATCAATTGATGAAGTCTCTTCAGTATACGGCGATGAAATAGTTAAAGATATCGGGTATTCGCTTTCAAATACAGTTCATGGAGACGAAAACATTATTAAATTAAGAATTATTAATGTAGCAAACTCAAATGACAATGTAGGAAAATATCCATACACAGTTACATTTGTAGAACAACATCCTGGTTATGTAATTGAAGTTCTTGATGAAGAAAATACATACTATGAAATTGTTCCAAGAGCTATGATTATTACTCATAAAAGTTCTATAAGTGAACGAGGTAGTGATCCTGGAGAGGCTCAATTTGATTATAATCAGTTTCCTGTAGGTATAGACTATTGGCCTTTTACAATCAAAATTTTAGCAGATAAGAATTCTCCACTAGGTTTTTACGGTTTTGAAGTTACTCCTAATAACCCTAATTATTTAGTAGAAGTTACTAATCCTTCAGCATTACTTCACGAGGTAGTTTTACCGAGAATTTATGTTACAGTACATGATACATCATCATTTTATGGAGATGATGTTAAATTTCCTAAATTTACTATTTTACCATTATCTTCGCCAATGAACATCTCGATTTCGAATATTGTTACAAAAGGTAGTATACCAGGTGTATATGATATAAATGTTACGTATCCTGAACCGGATGGATTTAACGTTATTTATGATATTGGTAAATACACAGTTTTGAAGAGACCGATTCAAATAAGTGTTGATAGTATCGAATCAGAATATGGTGAAAATGTATCAAATTCACAACTTGGTTATAAAATTACCGCTGGATCAATTTATAACAATGAAAAATTATTTGATTTATCAACTGATGTTAATAAATTAACATCGGTTGGTTTATATGAAATAAAAGTAAGCAATAAACATGAATATTATGACATTACATTTGATAATAGTAATTTTATGTTACATAGAGTTATTGAAAGAGATTTAACTATAAGCCCAGTAGATGCAACAAGTATATATGGAGATGCTATTCGAAATATTGGCTTTACTACATCAACAATTTATAATGGAGATGTTTTAAACATAGAAGTATCTAATGTTCTTTCTAGTAAGACAAATGTAGGTAAATACTTAATAACTTTCACGCATGCTTTAAATGCTAACTATAACTTTATTATAGAGGAAGCTTATTATACAATAACAAAAAGAACAATTACTGCTGTAATTGTTGATCAATCATCAGAATACGGCGATGAAATATTAGATGTTGAATATTCAATTAATGGTTTAGTAAATGATGATGTAATAAATTTTGAATTAGTTCATAATGCTAAATCTAATTCTAATGTAATTGATGGACCATTTTTAATAACTGTTAAAAATAT
>JBOFSX010000037.1:0-4559 GCA_051651765.1 Anaeroplasmataceae bacterium
AAGATGATTTACCGTTAGAATTTAAATTTTTTAATGAGTTTGTTGAAAAGGGTTTAATAGATAAAATTGACAATCTTTTAAACAATCCGTTTGAAAGAATAACACATAAACAAGCAATTGATATATTACTTGAAAGTAAAATTTCATTCGTTAATAAACCGGATTACAAAGGAGATCTTGCTACAGAACACGAAAAATATTTAACGGAAGTTCATTTTAAAAAACCAGTTTTTGTGTGTGATTGGCCTAAGGGACTTAAAGCATTTTATATGAAGCTTAACGATGATAATGAAACAGTAAGAGGTGTAGATTTGCTTGTTCCAGGATCTGGTGAATTATGCGGTGGTTCTCAAAGAGAAGAACGTATGGATGTTTTAGTTGAAAGAATGAAAGAGTTTGGTATAAACCCCGAAGAAATGAAATGGTATTTAGATACAAGAAAATATGGTACATGTGTTCATAGTGGGTTTGGATTAGGCTTTGAAAGACTAATTATGTATATAACTGGGATAGAAAATATCAGAGATGTTATTTCATTTCCTAGAACACCAAAATCGTGTGAGTTCTAATGAATAAATTAATTGAAAAACTTATTAATGAAATTAATAAAGCCGACACAATTATTATACTTGGACATGAGAGACCTGATGGTGATTGTATAGGCTCTCAACTAGGTTTGAAGGATATAATAAAAACATCTTTCAAAAATAAAAAAGTATATGCTGTAGGAGATAATTCTGAATATACAAGCTTTTTAGGATATCTAGATATTGTTGATGATGAGATATTTAAAAAATCTTTGGTAATAGTTGTAGATACCGCAAATGTAGATAGGGTTGGAGATAAACGTTTTGCTTTAGCGACTAATACTATCAAAATAGATCATCATGTAATTGTAGATAGTTTTGCAGATTTAAACATCGAAGACGTTAAAGCTCCAGCAACCGCTCAAATAATCACTGAGATACTTTATTATAATAGAGATAAGTTATCTATTTCGAAACATGGAGCTGAGGCTTTATATGTTGGTATTCTTACTGATACGGGAAGATTTAAATATGATAATGTAACGAGTAAAACACATATCTTAACTGGATTTTTACTTGATTATGGAGTGAGTCCTTTATACATTGATAACAATTTAAGTGTAGATACTTTTGAAACATTAAAACTTAAAGGGTATGTATTATCTAATTTCAAACTTTCTAAACACAAATTTGCATATATAGTAATTTCAAGAGAGATAATTGAAAAATATAATGTAACAGATGAACAAGCAGCATCATTGGTAAATACAATAGCTAGTTTGAAAAAAGTGTATGTCTGGGCGCTTATTATTCAATATAAAAATATGGATATAAAAGTAAGATTGCGCTCAAAAGGACCAGATATTAATTTATTGGCTGCTAAGTATAACGGTGGTGGTCATCCTAAAGCAAGTGGTGCTTCATTAGAAAATTTTGATCAACTTGATGACTTTATTAATGATGTTGATAATTTACTGATTGAATATAAAAATAATTTGTAAAAATTATATTGATTTATACTTTGTTATTTAGTAAAATAATAAAGTATTTATTTAGGGCTATAGCCAAGCGGTAAGGCAACGGACTTTGACTCCGTCACCCACTGGTTCGATCCCAGTTAGCCCTGCCATTTATTATTTTTAATAATAATAAAATAAAAAATATAACAAATGAAAACTAAACATTGTTTAGTTTTTTTGTTTTTATAAGTAAATTATCTTTTTTAATTATATATATTAATGAGGTGATTTAATGAAAAAATACTTATATTTTGTAACATTAATTTTAGTAGTAATCATTTTTAAATTTAGCTACAATGTAGAAGCTAGTGATGTTCAGGTTAATAACAAAGATTATTATAATTCTGGATTTTATGTAGGTAAATCAATTAATTCAAATGATCATAATAATCTTAATTTTTACTCTTGGAATTTTATATTTTCCAACAATGGTTTTTCAAACTATGAAAACGGAAAATACAATATTGGAGAAATTTTTCAGTTTAATTATTTAAAGATAGATGTAAGCTTTTATGAATACTATAAATTCACATCGATGACTTTAAAGTATGGCGAAAATAAAAGTTATGTTAATTACGACGGAAGAGCACAAGAAATAATCTTAACTGTTAAATCAACAGGCATTGACATAAACTTTAAAAATCACGATGTTATCATATCATTTTGTGAAATGGCATCATTTAAATATTATGAAGGGATTCAAATATTTGATTTTACACCGCCTAAGATTATTGGTTTTGAAAGTAATGATATCATATTAGACATAGATAAACTTCCTACAATAAATCAACTTTTAAGAAATGTAAAGGCAATTGACGATGTTGATGGTGAAATCACTTATAAATTAAAACATGAAACTACTTATTCTAACGATTCATTTTATAAACATAATCAAATAATTCCATTATTTCTAAGTGTTACTGATTCATCTGGTAATTTTAATCAAGTTGAGATTAAATTGATAATGTATGATTCGATGTTAGCAAATCTATGTTATTCGAATATAGATTTAATTTCATTTTACTATCAAAAAATAGAATATAATACTTTACTATCTATATTAGAGAATAAGGGATATAACATTAAGCATGGTTATGATGTTTTAATTGACACATATTCAGATTGTTTCAATAAACCATCCATTGACAAAAAAATAATAATGCAAGTTAGAAATGAGATTGTTACATTTAATTTTGAAGTATTAGATAATGATCCACCGATATTGGAATTTAACGAAGTAATTATTACTAGTACTAATTACATTCTTACTTACAATGAAATATATGATTCAATTAATGCGTTTGATTTAGCTGACGGAGAAAAGATAAATGATATCAACATATATGGTTATTATGATTATTTGTATAAGTATAATATAGAGGGGATTTACTGTTTAGAAATAAGTGTTACTGACTCATCTTATAATAGTATTAAAAAAGTATTAAGAATAAGTGTAGAAAAAGAATTTGAGAACAATGTTAATAGTTTATCTAACATAAAGACGACATCGTCTAATTTTATTACAACCGATACTATTATAAAATATGTTAATGGTTTTTATGAATCTAGTTACGAAATTAGAGAAATTGAAACAACATACTTTGATTCATATGAGATATCTAATGAATATCAAGTTAATGTTTATTATGAAGATGGTTCATGTATAAGTTTTAAAATAGTGGTAGAACATGAAGAACCTATAAAGAAGTCAAAGCTCAACTCTCTTGTTAGAAAAATTAAAGACAAATTCGTTTATATTTTTAAATTTGAATGGATTAAATAAAAACCAAAATATTTTTGGTTTTTTTTATTGTCTTTTCTTATAAAGTGTTTTATTAAATTGATAAAAATGTTATAATTTTTAAACGTATAGGAGAAGTTGTTTTTTAAATAACTGATAGGTTTATGAATGTTAAAGAGAATTTTGAAAGAGATATTATAAAAAAGTATAGAAATACAATTTGGTCCAAATTCATAAAAGCGATTAAAGCATATAATTTGATTAGCCCAGGTGATAAAATTGCAGTTGCTATTAGTGGTGGTAAAGATAGTTTACTTATGGCTAAGCTTCTAGAAGAATTAAAAAAGCATGGTGATTTTGATTTCGATATTGAGTATATATCAATGGATCCTGGTTTTTCAGAACTTAATAAAAAGGGATTAAAAGATAATTGTGATTTATTAGGCATCCCTGTTAAAATATTTGATTCTAATGTATTTGAAGTGGCTAGCAAAATGAATCCCGAAAAACCATGTTATATGTGCGCTAGAATGCGTAGAGGTTTTTTATATAGCAAAGCGCAAGAATTAGGGTGCAACAAATTGGCCTTAGGTCACCATTTTAATGACATTATTGAAACCACTATGATTAATATTTTGTATGCTGGATCTTTTAAAACTATGGTGCCAAAAGCTATAAGTGAAAATTATTCCAATATGCAATTGATAAGACCTATGTACTTGATTAAAGAAGAAGATATCATAAAAATCATGAATAATAACTACGTAATAGCAATGAACTGTGGTTGTACTGTGGCGAGCGGTGAAACTGAATCTAAAAGAAAAGAAGTAAAACAATTAATTGCTCAATTAAGAAAAACGCACAATATTGTAGACCAAAATATATTTATGTCTGCGTCAAATGTAAATACAACAGCTATTATTGGAACTAAAGATGAAAGTGGGAAGCATGATTTCAATGAATTATTTGAAATATTAGAAAAGAATGCGAAGGTGAAAGACCATGATATTTAATGATATCTGTGCAATAGCTACGGCTGGTCTTGATGCAGCAATTAGCGTAATTCGAACTAGTGGACCAAATTGCATAGAGCTAATAGGTAAAATTATTAAAAAAGATTTGTCTACAAGAGAAGCCAACACAGTAACTTATGGCTTTATTTATGATGGAAGTAAAGTTGTAGATGAAGTTTTAGTGACGTTATTTAAAGCGCCTAAAAGTTTTACAGGTGAAAACAGCGTTGAAATTAGTTGTCATGGTGGTACTTATGTA
>JBOFSX010000038.1:0-6359 GCA_051651765.1 Anaeroplasmataceae bacterium
ATCAATATCTTTACCTGTAATTTTATCAATAAAACTCATTATAATTCCCTCACTTTTTTTACTTTATCATTAACATAGTCTAGTTTATTCCAAAATAACTCAAGTTCTTTTTCGCCTTCATCTGTTAATTTATAAAATTTTCTTTTAGGTCCTAGACTTGATTCTTTTTTTGTAAATTCAACTAATCCATTTCTTTCTAATCTTAATAAAACTGTATAAACTGTACCTTCTACTATTTCATTAAAACCCAAATCTTGGAGAGTCTTAGTTATTACATAACCATAAGTCTCTTCATTTTTTATAATTTTTAGAATACAACCTTCTAAAATACCTTTAATCATTTCTGTTATATTATCCATTTAATCCACCTACTTAGTATAACGTAGTTCTAGTATATAGTATTGTTATGTAGTTGTCAATAAAAAAAGGTAAAAGTTTTTATCTTAAACTTTTACCTAGATTAAATGCAAACATTGTAAAATCTATATTTAATTTAATAATTAAAATCATACCAAAAAAACCAGCTAGCAATCCTGTGATAAATCTAGTTATATTATCACTTTCATAAAATTTTAATTTTTGAGCAGAACCATCAATAATCATTGGTAAACAAAAAAGTATAAGTATCGGATATGTGAATGTCGAAAACCAAACACCAATTAAAGCAAGTATATTTCCAATAAATAGTCCTGTACAACGTGAACAAATAGGGAAGTATTTATCCTTATACTTGAAACTTCTACTTGGCATAGAGTGACAACCATAGAATATTTTTAGAAATTTTGAGAATTTATTCATGTCAATCACCTACAAAACCTATCATAATTAATATAAAAAAAGAAAAGTTTTATTTCAAAGTTCTAAGACTTTTACTAAAAAACTTTTCAATGACTAAATTAAGCAGCAACACTTGCGCCTAAAATCACAATTAATACAAAATATAATACAAACATTATTGCAGATAATATTAATGAAACTAAAAATCCTTTTAATAATGATTTAGCAGTTAACGGTTTTTCATTTTTCCAAACGAAGTATAAAATAATCCCTACTAATGGTATACAAAAACCTAACAATGCATAACCAAAATTTGGTGCGTCAGTTGAATGACTTTGATTTGGTGCATAATATTGTGGGTTAGATTGAGCTACACTTGTTGTATTAGTTGAATCTAATTTAGTTCCACAGTTACCACAGAATACTACTTCATCTCCCAATTGAGTATTACAGTTATTACATTTTTTCATATAAATCTCTCCTTTTTTTTATTATATGTCAATTTATTGTAACATAATTTTCAAAAACTGTCTATTTTTATTGTTATTCGTATCCGTTAGGATTGTTTTTTTGCCAATTCCACGAAGTGCTTGCCATATCATCAAGATCATATTTACACGTGAAATTAAGCTCTTTTAAAGCTTTTGATGCATCAGAATAACATGCAGCTACATCACCAGATCTTCTTGGTAATATCTTATATTCGATTTTTTTTCCACTAACTTTTTCAATTGCTTTTAAAACATCTAAAACACTATATCCTTTACCTGTTCCTAGATTATAGGTAACTAGGCCTGGGTTTTTAAAAAGTTTTTCTAAAGCAAGTACGTGTCCTACAGCTAAGTCAACGACATGCACATAATCTCTAACTCCAGTTCCATCCTTTGTATTATAATCGTTACCGAATATTTGCAAGTATTCTCTTTTTCCAATCGCTGTTTGAGTTATAAACGGAACAAGATTAGTTGGTATTCCGTTAGGATCTTCACCAATTAAACTTGAAGGATGAGCGCCAATAGGATTAAAATATCTTAAAATACATAGATTAAATCTGTTATCCGAAATGTATAAATCTTGCAGTATTTTTTCTATATATAGTTTTGTTGTTCCATAAGGATTAGTTGTATTACCAACATTAGAATTTTCAGTTAATGGTAATTTTTCAGGATCACCATAAACTGTTGCACTTGAGGAGAATATGAAATTAAAACAATTATACTCTTTCATCACATTTAATAAATTTAGTGCACCAGTTATATTTGTATGGTAGTAAGTTAAAGGATTTTTAACACTTTCACCAACCGCTTTAAGTCCTGAAAAATTTATAACTGCATCAATTTTATACTTAGTAAAAACATCAATTAATTTATTATAGTCCAATACATCACCTTCTATGAATAATGGTCTTTTGTTTGTTATTTTTTCTATTCTATTAATTACTTCTTTTTTTGAATTAGATAAATTATCATATATAATGACTTCATAACCTTTATTAAGTAATTCTACACAAGTATGACTTCCTATATAACCTGCTCCACCTGGAACTAATATTGTTTTCATAAATACCCCCATAACATATTAATGATAACAAACTATTTGTATTTTTTCAACTTTTACTAAAAACGTTGAATATGGTATACTAATGAAAAAGGAGATTAATATGTGTATTTTTTGTAAAATCGTTAATAATGAAATTCCAAGTTATAAAGTATTTGAAAACGATACTGTATTAGCTATATTAGATATCAGCCAAGCTTCTTACGCTCATACTCTAGTCATACCTAAAAAACATTACTATAATTTGTTAGATGTTAATGATACAGATTACATAGAGGTAATGAAAGTAGTAAAAAAAATAACTAAATTATATGATAACAAAATGGACGTAGCAGGGTTTAATATACTTAATAATTGTAAAGAATTCGCAGGACAAACAGTAAATCATTTTCATGTGCATATTTTACCAAGATTTAAAAATAAAATAAATTCGGTGAAAATCGAATTAGGCTCTAATGATTATAATCTTGAAGATATAATTGACATTTTAAAATAAATAAAAAGCATATCATTTTTAATGATATGCTTTTTTTAAACTATTGATTTTATATGTTTGAATAATTCATTAGTAACTATGCAATCTTCTTTAGATCTATGTGATACACACTTAATATTCAAAAAATCTTTTAATGTTGACAGTTTGTGATTTTGAACGTCTTTAATATGTTTCTTAGCTAGTTTTAAAGTATCTAATGATTTTATATTAATTATTCTATTATGATTAGAATACATTTGACTTAAAAATGATATGTCAAAAGTTACGTTATGCCCTAATAAAACTTTTTCACTGATAAAATTTTCTATTTCGCTTAAGTGAAAATGAATTGGTTTTGCATCACTTACATGTCTATTTGATATTCCTGTTATTCTAGCAATAAATTCAGGAATATTAGAATTAGGTTTTACAAAATTAGATAATTCTGCAACTAGTTCATTATCTTTATAGTGTAAAAATGAATACTCTATAACTTCATTTTTTAATGGTGATAATCCTGTAGTCTCAAAATCGAATACAATATATTCTGTTAAATGTTTTATATCTTGTTCGTAAGGTTTTTGCTTAATCATGTGATAACCTCAATTAAAATATTTATAAAATAAAATGGTCTTAAAAGACCATTTTATTTTATTCTGTTACAACTACTTCTTCGTTTATTTCTTCTTTATCAATAATTGCGATGCTTGCTATCGATTGGTCGTCTTTTAAAGTTATAAGTTTTACTCCTTGAGTAGCTCTACCTGTTTGACTAATTCCATCTATATGCATTCTAATTACTACCCCTTTATTTGTTGTAATAATTAAATCTTCATTATCATTAACAGCTCTTAAAGTACTAAGTTTACCGTTTCTATCAGTTATATTAAGTGTTTTAACTCCCATACCACCACGTGTTTGTGATCTGTATTCATCAACTTCACTTCTTTTTCCGAATCCTTTTTCTGTAATTACTAATATGTCTTTATTAGTTTCTGTGATTACACCCATTCCAACCAAACAGTCTCCGTCGTTTAATCGCATCCCTCTAACTCCAGATGCACTTCTTCCTATTGGTCTAATAGATGCTTCATTAAATCTAATCGCTTTACCATTTGAAGCTCCTAGAACAATTTCTCTAGTTCCGTTAGTAATTTCTACTTGTAACAATTCATCTTTTTCATCAAGTCCAATTGCTATAATACCATTTACTCTTATATTTTTGAAATTGCTTACAGATGTTTTTTTAACAGTCCCATTTTTTGTAGCAAAGAATACAAAACTGTTTTCATCGTCAAAATTTCTAATATTTGTTACGGCAGCTAGTTTTTCTCCTTCTTCGAAAGTAATTAAATTAACAAGAGGTAATCCTTTAGAGATTCTTGACCCTTCAGGAATATGATAACCTTTCATCTTGTATACTCTACCTTTGTTTGTGAAGAATAAAATAAAGTCATGTGTTGAAGTAGGTAAAAAATGTTCTACGATATCATCTTCATTAGTTTTAATACCTGTCATACCAACTCCACCTCTGCTTTGAGACTTGTATGCATCTTGCTTCATTCTCTTAGCATATCCATTTGAAGTTATAGTAATAACTACGTCTTCTTCAGGAATAAGGTCTTCGTTTTCAATGTTCAACTCTACATGAAGTGATATTTCACTTCTTCTTGGAGTACTATATTTATCTTTAATTTCTGAAAGTTCTTCTTTTATAATACTAATTTTTTTATCATGTGATGCTAAAATAGATCTTAGTTCATCTATTTCTAAAGCAAGTTGTTTATGCTCTTCGATCGTTTTATCTCTATTTAATCCAGATAGCCTTCTTAATTGCATATCTAGGATAGCTTGTGCTTGTTTATCGCTTAAATTAAATCTCGAAATTAATTGTTCTTTTTCGGTACCATCTTTACTATTTCTAATGATTTTAATAACCTCATCAATGTTGTCTAAAGCTATTATCAATCCTTCTAGTATATGCATACGTGCTTCACATGCATTTAAATCAAATTGAGTTCTTCTAGTTATTACTTCAATCTGATGTTCTATATATACTTCTAAACATTTTTTCAAACCTAAACTTTCAGGTCTTCCTCTAACTAATGCTATTGTATTAATACCAAATGATTGTTGAAGTTGTGTGAATTTGTAAAGATTATTTAAAACAACATTTGGATTAGCATCTCTTTTCAATTCTATAACTATTCTCATACCTTTCATACTTGATTCATCACGAAGGTCTGTTATTCCATCTACAATTTTTTCTTTAGCAACTTCAGCTATTCTTTCAATAAGTCTTGTCTTATTTAATGCATAAGGTATTTCTGATACTATTATTTTTGTATTTCCTTTTCCATTTTTAGGTTCAATAATATCACATTTAGATCTAATTACAATACTTCCATTACCTGTCTCATAAGCTTTTCTTAATCCAGCTTTACCTATGATTAAACCACCCGTTGGAAAGTCAGGACCTGGAATGAATTCCATTAGTTCTTCTGTGGTAATATCTTTATTATCAATTAAAGCTAAAGTTCCATCAATAACTTCTGTTAAGTTATGTGGTGGAATATTTGTAGCCATACCAACAGCTATACCTGTAGCTCCGTTAACAAGTAAGTTAGGGTATCTTGCAGGTAATACTTCTGGCTCGTCTTCACTAGCATCATAGTTAGGTATAAAGTTAACTGTATCTTTTCTAATGTCTCTTAGTAATTCAGAACTTATTTTAGACATACGTGCTTCAGTATAACGCATTGCTGCAGCACCATCTCCATCAATACTACCAAAGTTACCATGACCATCAACAAGAGGACATCTATAACTAAAAGGTTGTGCCATTCTTACTAACGCTTCATATATACTTGAATCACCATGAGGGTGATACTTACCCATAACATCCCCTACAATACGAGCGCATTTTTTATGAGCTACATTAGAATATACTCTTAATTCATCCATACCATAAAGTATTCTTCTTTGAACAGGCTTCAACCCATCTCTTGCATCAGGAAGGGCTCTTGATACAATTACACTCATTGCGTAATTTAAAAATGAAGATCTTAGTTTATTAGAAACATTAACATCTTTAATATTACCATGGATATATTCACTATTTTCTTCTATTTCTTCTTGCGTATTATTAACTATTATATCATCATCTAAATTTTCCATTATAATACCTTTCTAGAAATCAATATCTGCATATTGAGCATTTTCTTGTATAAAATTTTTCCTAGGTTCTACATCATCACCCATAAGCATTGAGAATGCTTTATCTGCTTCAATAGCATCTTCTATATTAACTTTCATTAAAGTTCTAGTATTAGGATTCATAGTAGTGTCCCATAATTGTTGAGGATCCATTTCCCCTAATCCTTTATATCTTTGGATTGAGCATTTTTCATTAAACTCTTTTATAATTACATCTTTTTCATCATCAGAATAAGCATATTTAGCTTTTTTACCAGCTTGTACTTTGTATAAAGGAGGCATGGCTATGTATATGTATCCCGCTTCTATAAGTTTTGGCATAAATCTAAAGAAA
>JBOFSX010000039.1:0-6652 GCA_051651765.1 Anaeroplasmataceae bacterium
TCATTAAATGGGATAAAAGGAAACTTATCAAAATCATTTTCAAATTTAAAACTTGTAGAATTAACAAATTCAAGTTCAACAGTTTGATATGAGTAGTTAATATCTAATAAATCTCTTAAAGTACTATTATTTCTTCTTAAAAAATTAATCATAGATATATCTATATCAGCATAAATTACTTCAGAATCATAATCAAAATTTTCTGTTTCTTTTACTAATTTACCATTAACAGCAATTATATTATGACCTGAAAATACAGTGTCTGAAGTTGATTCATGAATTCCCGCACTAGCGTATATGTACGCTCCACAATTTTTTCTTGAATTTTCTAATACACTTGTTTTTCTTATCTCTGCTTTACCTAATACTTCATTTGAAGCACTAATATTTAAAATAATATTAGCACCATTTAAACTTAATAAATTACCAGGTGTTATTGTACTCCACATATCTTCACAAATTTCAACTCCGAAATTTATGTTATTAATATGATCTTTAAATAATATATTGCCAAAAGGAATTTTATTTCCTAAAAAATACACTTCAGTTATATTAGTACTTGAAGCTGATGCAAACCATCTTTTTTCATAGTATTCTTTTGTATTTGGAAGACTTCTCTTTGGAACTATACCAATCAATTTAGATTGAAAAAAAACAAAAGCACAATTGAATAATGAACCATTAAGTTCAAATAATGATCCTAATACTACTATTCCTTTGTGAGTATTATTAGAAATAAAGTATTGAATTGCTTTATAAGATTCATTAATTAAAGAAGATTGTAAAAAGAAATCCTGACATGAGTAACCTGTTATACATAATTCAGGAAGACAAACAATTGATGCTTTATTTTTATTTACTAATTTTGTGATTATATCGATATTAATTTTAGGATTACCTACTTCAAGAACCGGTGTAATACAAGAAACTTTCAAAAATTTATTATTTAACATGATTTATTTCTCCTTTATAAAGTTTATTTTCATCAATATATTTTAATACTGATTCACATATTAACTCTTTATTTTTAAATGGATTATTTCTATATACTGATGAGCTAATATCTATATTAACATCCACTATTGTAAATCTTGTAATATACTCATTAAAGTTTTTTTCTAAATATTCTTTTGTATTAAAATTGCTTCTACTAATAACTATAAATTTAAAATCTTTGATTAAATTATTGTAATTGATCCAAGACTTAAATTTTTCCAAATTATCATAACCTAAAACAAAATAAATATCATCGTATGATTTATTTAATTCAATAAGCGAATTATATGTTCCTTTATAATTACTAGAATTTTCTAAATCGGAAACTACGTAATCATTAAAAAGAATTTTTAACATGTTATACCTATGATTAAATTCTACTAAATCTTTTTTATTGTAATTATCACCTACTGGTAACAATATAATATTTTTAGGCTTAAAAGATTTCAATATTTCAACAATTTTAACATGTGCTTTTGTTGGCGGATTAAAACTACCTCCGTATACAATATTCATATATTCACCCTAACTTACATTATTATTAGATTTTTGATTAGATTTGCATGTTTAGCTCCAAAAAATGTTTTTTTACTTCTATCAACAAAAAACAAATAAGACGCTTCCCAGATTAATAAAGTGCCCGCAATATTTACAATTTGACTCAAAATAGAAGATTCTTTTTCAAATACAAACGTTCCCAACAATATAATTATTGCCCCAAAAAATATCATTATAAAAGTTTGAAGATTAATGAATCTTTTAATTTTTATAGTATGTAATGTTTCTAATTCTAAGTTATCTAATAAAATAGAACGTATTTCATCGTTAGATATTCCTTCTTTATCCTTAATGTATAAGTACACATCAGTATTAATGATTCTGTAATCTAACTTTAATACACTTTCAAGTTTATTTTTAGCAATTTCGCTTAACACAGGAATTTTTGTGTTAATTGAAGTTGTGAATAATTCTGAAACTGAATCAAATTCTAATTGAATTTGTATTCTATCATCTTTAATATTATAAAATTTTTCTTTTATAACTTCTCTTCTTTTTTTATAAGACATACTAACCCCCTATATTAAATGAATTTATTAAAAAAACAAAATATAATTATTAATTATATTTTGTTAGTTTGTTTTGAATCTATTTTTTTATAATACAACTTATATGGTAATGTTAAGTAACAAAAGAATGCCATTAATACCCAGTATATAGATGCCATAAAGACAAATAAAAATCTTGGACAAAATGAAACCTTTGAATACAAATTTTTAAAAATATTGTTAGAATTAACTTTTCTTGCAAAAATGAATATTTTAAGATAAACGCCAATTGAAAATAAAATAGTTAATGCAGTCATAATTATTAATGTATACGGAATGTAATGTGTAAATAAATTCAAAAATGAAAAATCATTATTAGTAGCTAATACAATTCCGAATATAGTATATTCAATAATAGATATAACTATTGCTATTATAGGCATTAGTCTCATAAAACCAAACATAACACCTGTTCCAATGCCTAAGGCGCCTTTAAATTTTTGAGATGAATTATCTGACCATATCTTAAAGGTATTAATTGCAAGATCACAATGTTGTGGTTCATAAAAACCACAGTTTAGTATAGAATAAATATCTAGTGATAACTCACTTTTTATCATGAACGTTTTGAATGATTCTAGCAATCTTAAAGTAGTTGATGGAATAGTGTCGACATAAACAGGTGATGTAAAAATGATTTTATCATAATCACTTATTATTGTTTTTACATATTCTAAATCTTTTACTTGCTTAAATCTTATTATTTTAGTCTTTCTAAAACTAAAAAATTTATATATTAAAGCTATATAAAATGAAGTTGAAAATCTAACTCTAGGACTGCAGCATAATATTAATGTTTTCATAAGCACCTCACACTAATTTCAATTCATAGTTATTTGCTTGAAAGTTTATAGAAACCGCTTTAACTATATTATTAAGTTGATTTTTTTCTAAATCAGATAAATTTATTGAATTATATGCAAAGTATTTGTAATCCGGCTTAATATTATATCTAGGATGATGATGTAATTTTTTATTAACTACTTTAAAAAATGGTTGAATACCAGGAATCATTCTATCTATATATGCTTTAACTGAAGATGAAAAACCACCAAATAATGGTTCGAATACAAAAACTACTTCTTCACTGGAAAGTAACTTAGCACCTAGTTCTTCAATACTGTCTTTAAAGGTACATTTAGATGGGTGTTTTAACCAACACTTTAAACATCCAACACATTTGGCTTGTGATTTTTTACAGTTGATTAAACTATAATTCGAATAATCAAAATCAATTAGATCCTTTAACTCATTGTCACTACAATCGTATAAAATATATTTCATAAGACTTATCCCCTTTAGTCATTACAATTATTTAAAATACTTTTTATCGTTAACTACCCTAAAATCTTTCTTTGGTTTATCTTCTTTTTTTCTCATCTTAGAATATTCAATATGAATTGCCCTTCCATTATGAGTAGAATTTAAAACTTTTTCTAATATCTCTTCTTTAAATGAAGCATCTACTTCAAAGAATGAATAATTATCTAAAATATAAACATCAGCAAAGTCATCAGTAGATAAATTATCAACTTTTGATTTTATAATATTCATTATATCAGTTTTATTTAACTTATCTTTGACACCTAATGTTATAAAAAACCTTTGATATTCAACATCATTTTTAGCAAAAAGTCTAATTTTTTCGCTTTCTTTAACGGTTTTAATATCAGGCATTAATAAAGCAGCTGCTAATGTTTGATAGCTAATATCAATTCCTGTATTTTTAATCTTTAATAAGTAAGACTCTACCTTTTTTTCGTACTCTTTAATTTCATCTAATTTAAGCGTTTCAATCACTGTTTGTATTGTTTTCATATATACACCTCGTCTTTCATATATTATACAATATATATATAAAAAAAGTGACATAAATTAAAATTTATGTCACTTTATTTTATAAAACTGTTTTTTTAGATAAACCATTAACAAAGTACTCTTTAAAATCATATTTAATTAATGCTGTTTTAGACTCAAAAACGTTGGAGCTAGCTGTATTTTTTCTCTCTTCCCAAGATAATTCAACATATGCAGTTGGATGCTTTATCTCTACGAATAGTACAGGTTTAAATGGATATTTTTTATTAAACGAATTTATAGATGCACTAGAATAATTGGAATTATCATTTTCACCTATTAAATTTAGATTACCATTAGAATCATAAACATCATCTGTTTCTTTAAAAGTTCTAATATTTGTCGCACTACCGTAATTAGTTTTATAGTCTTTATTCCAATCTGAAGTTAAAACAACTTTATAGTTAACATTTCTTATTTGATAACCTTTAATATGAGAAACCGCTCCTCTAAACTTCATTGGAGCACTTTTATTCCCATCAGATACCACATATTCTTCACAATAAAAATTAAATTTAAAGTATTTTACATTTTTCATTTTAATATTATATTCTGAATCTTCGAAAGGAACCACTTTATTATTATTATAAGTAATAGTATAAAAACTAACTATAAGTACAATAGGTAGCAAAACACAGAACATTACAAAAATTATATTTTTTCTATTTAAAAAAGCTTTCATGACAACACCTCTAAATATATTATACAATAGCTTGCTATAAATATAAATATTTATGTTAATTTTCAATCAATTTCACATAATACAATATATATAACAAAAAATAAAAAAACATCAACTTAGTTGATGTAAATTTGTTAAATGGCGGGTCGTAAGGGATTCGAACCCCTGACCGCACGCTTAGAAGGCGTGTGCTCTATCCAGCTGAGCTAACGACCCAATTAACTATATAATTATATTACAAAAAAATACAATTGTAAATAAAAAAATATAAAAATTATAATTTATCATAAGTTAATATAAACTAATAATGATTGAATAAAACCAATTAATTTGATATAATCAAAAAGTTATTGAAACACTAGGGAGAGATTTTATGTTTTTAATGAGTAATGTAAGTTCTTATTTACTTGTAGTTTTATTATTGGTTATAGCTTATCTTCTAGGTTCTATACCTAATGGTTTAATTATTGGTAAAACGATCAAAAAAATAGATATTAGAGAACATGGTAGCAAAAATATTGGTACGACAAATTCTATAAGAGTCTTGGGGAAAAAATTAGGACTAACTGTTTTTGTGTTAGATGTATTAAAAGGAATGATTGTACTTTTAATAGTACAGTATATACTTGCTCCACTAGGAATTTGGGAATCTCCAATAAGTAATATGTTTTATGGTGTAGCAGCAATATTCGGTCATTCATTTTCAATATTTCTTAAATTCAAAGGTGGTAAAGCTGTAGCTACTTCTTTAGGGGTATGTTTAGCTTTAACACCATTACCTGCAATTTTATGTGTAATTGTTTTTTTAATTCTATTATATACAACTGGTTATGTTGTAATATGCTCTACATTTGCATCATTAACCGTTTTAACAACTGTTTGGGTTTTGTTTTTCTACGGCTCAACAACAAACTACTTTATTCTAAAACCAACACTTTTAACATGCATAGTCTATACAATAATGGTTATTTTTATAATTATCTTACATAGAAAAAATTATATTAGATTGTTTAAAGGTACCGAAAATAGTTTTAAAAACAAAAAAATAGAATCATAGATTCTATTTTTTTGTTTTTGGCTTACTTTTAGCATCATCCATAGATTTCATTACTTGACGAACTTGCTTTTCAGATGGAGTTCTTCCCATTTGAATAAACATCGCTCTAATCATATTTTCATTTACTGGAGGATTTTTTTTCAAATGTCTTTTAAATAATGTTCTTGTTATAAAAAAACCAATTATTAGTCCTATAAATAAAGTACCAACACATAATACTATACCTAACCATATTTGCATCATAATAATACACATCCTTTTCTATTATTATCTTACTAAATTTTAAGCTAAAAAACAATAAAAATTTTAAAAAGATTACTCATATCATTTGTAATAATATTGGTCTCATGTTATACTATAAATATATAAGGAGGTAGTATAATGCCTAGAAAAATAAATGAAACTTGTATCGCATGTGGTTCATGTGTTCAAGAATGTCCTGTAGGTGCTATTTCTGAAGGAGAAATAATGGTTGTTGATCCTTCAATTTGTATAGACTGTGGAGCTTGTGAAGCAGTTTGTCCAGTTGGCGCAATATCTCAAGAATAATTTAAAAACACACTTACATTTGTAAGTGTGTTTTTTTTATAGTAAGTTTTCGTTAGAAAAAGAAAAAAATTTATTATCACCAATTATAATATGATCAACTAATTTTATTCCTACAATATCTAAACATTTTTTTAATTCATTTGTAAATGCAATATCTTGTTTACTAGGTATTAAATTTCCTGACAAATGATTATGAAAAATAATCAATGAAACTGAATTATTAATTAATGATCTTTTAACAATTTCTTGTAAAGGAATATTAACAAAATTGACACCACCTTTTGTTACTACTTCTTTACTTAATAAATTACATTTACTATCAAGATAAGCAACAAAAAGCACTTCTCTTTTTTCCTTTTTAATTATTGGATTAATTAATTTGAATGCATCATTAGAAGTCAAAAT
>JBOFSX010000040.1:0-8459 GCA_051651765.1 Anaeroplasmataceae bacterium
AATAACAAACCCATGTTTTTATGGCGTTGATACCTCAACTTATGACGAACTTATAGGTGCTAAATACACTTTAGAAGATATTAGAAAACTAATAGAAGCTGATTCATTATATTTTTTAAGTGAAGAAGCTTTATATAAAGCAAGCAATAGAAAACAAATGTGCGTTGCTTGTTTTAATGGGAAATACCCGACAGCACTTTATAGTTCTCTAGAAGATGCTAATAAAGATAATAAATTTTAAGGTGGATAATTATGGCTAAAGAATATGAAAAAGCAGGAGTAAGTTTAGAAGCTGGATACGAAGTTGTTAGAAGAATAAAAAAACATGTAGCAAGCACTGATAGATTAGGTGTTATGGGTAACATTGGTGGATTTGGTGGTATGTTTGATTTATCTAGTTTAAATATAAAAGATCCTATTTTAATTAGTGGTACTGATGGTGTGGGAACTAAATTGAAGTTAGCTTTTGAAATGAATAAACATGATACTATTGGTATTGATGCTGTTGCTATGTGTGTTAATGATGTTTTAGCTCAAGGAGCCGAACCATTATATTTTTTAGATTATATAGCTGTTGGTAAAAATGAACCTGAAAAGATAGAACAAATAGTTAAGGGTGTTGCTGATGGATGTATTCAAGCTGGTTGTGCTTTAGTCGGTGGTGAAACAGCAGAAATGCCTGGATTATACACAGAAGGAGAGTATGACATAGCTGGATTTACGACAGGTGTAGTCTCTAAATCAAAACTAATTGATGGCTCTAAGGTAGAAGTTGATGATGTAATTATTGGAATAGCTAGTAGCGGTATTCACTCAAATGGGTTCAGTTTGGTTAGAAAAATAGTTTCTGACAATAAATTAGATCTTCATTCAAAATTAGAACCATATACTAATAAAAAATTAGGTGATTTTTTATTAACCCCTACTAAAATTTATGTCAAAGAAGTTTTAGAAGTATTAAAAAGTGTGGATGTACATGCTATCTGTCACATTACTGGCGGCGGTTTTGATGAAAATATACCAAGAGTATTAAAACAAAATCAAGGTGTGCATATCAATCAAAATAGTTTTCCTGTTTTACCAGTATTTACTATGCTAGAAAAATACGGAAAAATCGATAATAGACAAATGTATAATATTTTCAATATGGGGATAGGTATGATTTTAGTAGTAAACAAAAAAGATGTAAAAAACACACTAGAAATACTGAAAAATTTAAAACAAGACTCATATGAAATTGGTTATATTACGTCTGATACTACTAATTCTGTAGTTATAAAATAATGAAAAACATAGTTGTTTTTGCAAGTGGTAGCGGTTCTAATTTTAATGAAATTGCTAAAGCTTGTATTGATAAAAGAATTGATGCGTACGTAAGTCTTTTGGTGTGTGACAAACCTAATGCATTTGTAATTGAAAGAGCAAATAAACTTAATATAGAAGTACTAGTTTTGAATTTGAAAGATTGTATTAATAAAGTTGAATATGAAACAATAATAGTAAATAAACTAAAATCTATTAATCCAGATCTTATTTGTTTAGCAGGATATATGAAAAAATGTGATGCTACTTTACTTAACGAATTCAAAGGAAAAATTATTAATATTCATCCTGCACTGCTTCCAAGTTTTAAAGGTGCTACAGCAGTAAAAGATGCTTTTGAATTTGGAGTGAAAGTATATGGTGTTACTGTTCATTTTGTAGATGAAGAATTTGATAATGGGAAAATTATTAGTCAAAGAGCTTTTGAATACAATGGGAATGATATTAATGAAATATTTGAAAAGATACATCAAATCGAACACGAGTTATTTATAGAATCTATAAATCTTTACTTTAATAATAATTAAAATTATACATACAGGAGAATGATCTAATGAAAAGAGCTTTAGTAAGTGTAAGTGATAAGACAGGAGTTGTAGACTTTTGTAAAAGTTTAATTGAGAATGGTTATGAAATCATTTCTACAGGTGGGACAAAAAAAGTTTTAGAAAATAATAATGTTAAGACTATAAGTATTGACTCAGTAACTAATTTTCCAGAAATGTTAGATGGTAGAGTAAAGACATTACATCCTAACGTTCATGGTGGATTATTAGCTGTTAGAGACAACAAAGAACATATTGATGCTTTAAAAAAACACAATATTGACTATATAGATTTGGTTTGTGTTAACCTGTATCCTTTTAAAGAAACAGTTGCTAAAGGATGTACATTAGAAGAAGCTATTGAAAACATTGATATCGGTGGACCTTCTATGTTAAGAAGTGCTAGTAAGAATTATAAGTATGTAACAGTTGTTACTGATTCTTCTGACTATAATCAAGTAATAGAAGAAATTAAAACTAACAAAGATACAACTGAAGAAACGAGACTCAAGCTTGCAACAAAAGCATTTTTAAAAACAAGTCAATATGATCAAATGATTACTAGTTATCTTAATAAGATCGTTAATAATGACGCTGATAATTTAACTTTAAATATTCAAGATTCTGTTCAGTTAAGATATGGTGAAAATCCACATCAAAAAGCTTCAATGTTTAAACTTGATTACACTAGTTATTCTGTATGCCACAGCAAACAAATACAAGGTAAAGAACTTTCATATAATAATATCAATGATGCGAACGCGTGTTTAAATATAATAAGAGAGTTTGAACAACCTACTGCAGTTGGGTTAAAGCATATGAATCCATGTGGTGTTGCAAGTGCTAGCACAATAGAAGAGGCTTTTGAAAAAGCGTACAATGCAGACAGTGTAAGTATATATGGTGGAATAATAGCATTTAATAAAACTGTAACTAAAGACTTAGCTTTATTAATGAAAGAAAAAAAAGTTTTTCTTGAAATAATTATGGCGCCTAAATTTACAGACGAAGCATTAGAGGTTTTTAAATCGCGTACTAACTGTAGAATTTTAGAAGTTGATATGACTACTCCGTTTAGTGGTGAAAAGCAAATTTCTAGTATCAATGGTGGTATTTTAGTACAAGATGTTGATAATGAACTATGTAGTGAGGATGAATTTAAAATAGTTACAAAAGTTAAACCAACCGAAAAACAAATGCAAGATTTATTGTTTTCTTTTAAAGTATGTAAACATGTAAAATCAAATGCAATTGTTGTTGCTGACAATTTAACTACAAAAGGAATTGGTGCAGGTCAAATGAATAGAGTTGGTAGTGCAAAAATTGCACTTGAATGGGCAAAAAATAATGGATCAAAAAACTTAGTGCTAGCATCTGATGCTTTTTTTCCTTTTGAAGACACGATAAGACTAGCAAAAGAATATGATGTCAAAGCTATAATTCAACCGGGTGGTTCAATTAGAGATGACGAAGTACTAAAAGCTTGTGATGAGTTAGGTATTTCAATGATTCTAACTGGAATGAGACACTTTAAACATTAGTTAAGATTAATGATTTTTTAAAATATTATTAAAGGAGAATTTAAAATGAAAGTTCTTGTAATTGGAAGTGGCGGAAGATGCCATGCAATAGTGCATTCTTTAAGTAAGAGTAATCAAATTTCTCAAATATATTGCGCTCCTGGAAATGATGGAATGAAGGATCTAGCGACCCTTATTAATATTCATGAAACTGATATTGAATCTTTACTTAACTTTGCGAAAGAAGAAATGATTGATTTGACTGTTGTCGGTCCAGAAATTAGCCTTGCTGCCGGAGTGGTTAATCTGTTTGAAGAACATAATATGCGAATCTTTGGTCC
Source organism: Anaeroplasmataceae bacterium (assembly GCA_051651765.1). Classification (GTDB taxonomy): domain Bacteria; phylum Bacillota_I; class Bacilli_A; order Acholeplasmatales; family Anaeroplasmataceae; genus JBOFSX01. The sequence goes on from JBOFSX010000040.1 coordinate 3,730, forward strand.
AACTAAGGAAGCTGCAAGAATTGAATCTAGTAAAGAATTTGCGAAAGATTTAATGAAAAAATATGAAATTCCAACAGCGGAATACAAAGTGTTTTCTGATTATAATTTAGCTATAGAATATATTAATAACAATAATACATATCCTATAGTTTTAAAATATGATGGTTTAGCTGCCGGAAAAGGCGTTGTAATAGCTGAAAGTTTTAAAGAAGCTAGTGACACTTTAAAAGATATGTTAGTAAATGATAAATTTGGTAAATCAAGCGTAGTCATTGAAGAATTTCTAACTGGCCCAGAATTCAGCTTTATGTGCTTTGTTTCTGGTAAGAAAGTATTTAGAATGGCTTTAAGTCAAGACCATAAAAGAGCATATGAAAATGATAAGGGTCCTAATACTGGTGGTATGGGATGCTTTAGCCCATTACCTTTTATTACAGAAGAAGATATTGAATATTCACTTAACCATATCATGATCCCTACTGCAAAAGCATTAATAAAAGAAGGGTGTCCTTTCAAAGGAGTGTTGTATGGAGGGTTAATGAAGACTCCAACAGGAATTAAAGTGATTGAATTTAATGCACGTTTTGGAGATCCTGAGACAGAAGTAGTATTACCTAGATTAAAAACTGATATAGTAGATGTTTTTAATGCTGTTATTGATGGAGAAGATATAAAACTTTCTTGGAGTACTAAATATACATGCGGAATAGTATTGGCTTCTAAAGGATATCCAGATGCTTATAAAAAAAATATTGAAATTAAAGGACTAGACAAAATAGAAAGTCTTGTTTACCATATGGGGACCAAAAAACAAGATTCAAATTTTTATAGTAATGGCGGTAGAGTTTTGATAATTGTAGCTAAAGAAAAAACTTTGCTCGAAGCTAGAAATAAATGTATTGAAGAGATAAAGAAAATTGAAGGAAATGATTTTTTTTATAGAAGTGATATAGGATTAAAAATTTTATAGTAAAAGAGACTTAGTTTGCTAAGTCTCTTTTACTATAATTAAGGAGCGATATATGACTAATGATTATGATATAGACAAACAATTAAATATAAAAACATCGGGAAGAGATGATTCTAATTCTAACTTTACAAATTATCCATATGAACCATGTTCTTACGAAGCATTAAAGATCATTATTGAAACAACATATATAACAAAAAAAGACACAGTATTAGATTATGGGTCTGGTAAAGGAAGGGTAAGTTTTTACATCAGTTATTTTACGAAGGCATCTTCAATCGGTATTGAGTACGATAAAAGATTATATGACTCTTCAGTTAAAAATTTGAATAATTTTGTTGCTAATAGAAACATAAGTTTTATTAATACTTGTGCTAGCAAGTACCAACTTGATTCAAATATTAACAAAATTGTATTTTTTAATCCATTCTCAACATACATTTTAAAAAAAGTATTAAAAAACGTTTTCTCTTCATTAGAATTAAATAAACGAGAAATTATGTTATTTTTTTATTACATTTCTGATGAGTACAAAGATTTACTTAATAGATACGATTGTATTTATCATTTAGAAACGATTCATCTCAGTAATAACAATTCGAATGACTATAGAGAAAGTGTCTATATATACAAAATAATTTAACGTATTAACAAACGATTTTTAAGTAGTTTATGCTTTAAGAAATATGCTAAATAAGGTATAATTATATAAATATGAATTAAGTGAGGGATAGTATGGTTATAAGTGGGAAAGAATTAGCTTTAAAATTAAGAAATGACTTTAAAGAAGAAGTTGTAGAATTAAAGAAAAAACATAATAGAACACCGCATTTAGTTGTGATTTTAGTTGGGGAAGATCCTGGAAGTGTTTCTTATGTTTTGGGAAAAGAAAAAGCCTCTAATGAAATAGGTATTAAAAATACTTCTATTAAACTAGACTCAAAAGTAAGTGAAAAAACTCTTCTAGATTTAATTCATCAATTAAATGAAGATGATACAGTTGATGGGATTTTAGTACAACTTCCATTACCTAAACACATTAATGAAGAGAAAATTATTTCAAGTATTAATTATAATAAAGATGTTGATGGTTTTCATCCTTTAAATGTAGCATCTTTATGGAAGAAAAATTACAATGTAGTTGCTTGTACACCAAAAGGAATAATTAAATTATTAGATAGTATTGAATGTGATTTAAATGGTAAAAATGTTTGTGTAATAGGTAGAAGTAATATAGTAGGATTACCAATAACTAAATTGTTAATTGATAGAAATGCTACTGTTACTGTTTGCCATAGTAAAACTAATAATATCAAAGAAATAACAAGTAAGGCGGATGTTCTTATCGTTGCTATTGGTCAGCCTAAATATGTGGATCATACATTTGTTAAAGATGGTGCTATAGTTATTGATGTTGGTGTTAATAGAGATATTGAAACTAACAAATTATGTGGAGATGTGGATTTTGATTCTGTCAAAGATAAAGTATCGCATATAACTAAAGTTCCAGGTGGTGTTGGACCGATGACTATTGCATGTTTATTAGAGAATACAATCGAGAGCTTTAAAAAGAAATTTGAAGGGAAAAAATAATTTATGATAGAACGTTATAGTAGAAAAGTTATGAGAGATATTTGGACTGAAGAGTCTAAATTCAATGCTTATTTGAAAGTAGAAATTCTAAATGCTTATGCATGGAATAAATTAGGTGTTGCCCCGTTAGAAGATTGTAAGAAAATAGAAAAGAATGCTAAATTTGATATTAAGAGAATTTATGAAATAGAACAAGAAACAAGACACGATATAGTAGCATTTACTAGAAGTGTAAGTGAATCACTTGGTGAAGAGAAAAAATGGGTTCATTATGGGTTAACTAGTACAGATGTAGTAGATACAGCTAATGGTTATCTTATGACTAAAGCTAATGCTATACTAAGAGCTGATTTAGTAGAGTTTATGGATGTTTTAAAAAAACAAGCTTTAAAATATAAAGAAACTCCATGTATAGGAAGAACACATGGTATTCATGCTGATATAACTTCATTTGGATTAAAATGGGCTTTATGGTATGAACAAATGAAAAGAAATCTTTTCAGATTTGACAATGCTTGTAAAGACATTGAAGTTGGTAAACTAAGTGGAGCGGTAGGAAACTTTGCTAATATTCCACCGTTTATTCAAGACTATGTTTGTGAAAACCTTGGAATTCAATCAGCTAACATATCTACTCAAATAGTTCAAAGAGATAGACATGCTAATTATATGAGCGCGCTAGCTTTAATAGGATCCACTATGGAACAAATAGCTATTGAAATACGTTCATTACAAAGAACTGAAATAAGAGAACTTGAAGAATCATTTGGAAAAGGTCAAAAAGGATCAAGTGCTATGCCTCACAAAAGAAATCCAATTACTAGTGAAAATATTTGTGGTTGCGCTAGAGTTCTAAGAGGATATATGTCAACATTCTTTGAAAACATTGCTTTATGGCATGAAAGAGATATATCTCATAGTTCTACAGAAAGAATTATATTACCAGATGCAACTTGTCTATTAGACTACATGCTTTCGAGATTTAAAAATCTATTAGAAAATATTACTATATTTCCTGAAATGATGAAAAATAATATATATAAAACAAATAAGATTATTTTTGCTCAAAGAGTAATGAATGCTTTAATAGAGAAAGGGAATAGTAGAGAAAGTTCATACGATCTTGTTCAACCATTAGCTATGAAGGCGTGGACAGAAAACTTAGACTTTCAAGAACTATTATTTTTAAACAAAGAAGTTACTTCTAAATTAACTTCAAATGAAATTGACAATTGTTTTACATTGGAGTATTATTTTAAAAATATTAATCACATCTATAAAAGAGTGGGACTGGAGTAATAATTATGAAATTTGATTCAATAAGAACAGGTTTAACATTTGATGATGTTTTACTAGTGCCTCAAAAATCAGAAATTGTACCTCATGAGGTACAATTAAAAACTAAATTAACTAAGAATATAGAATTGCATATTCCTATTATTAGTGCGGCTATGGATACTGTTACAGAATCTAAAATGGCCATTGCTTTAGCAAGAGAAGGTGGACTTGGTTTTATTCATAAAAATATGAGTATTGAAGATCAAGCTAACGAAGTCGATTTAGTTAAAAGAAATGAAAGTGGTATGATTACTAATCCTATTACATTAAAACCTACTAATACTATAATTGATGCTGCGCATATTCTAAATAAATTTAGAATTAGTGGAGTTCCGGTAGTAAAAGAAGATAATGTATTAGTTGGTATATTAACACATAGAGATTTAAAATATCTTGAAATAGATGATACTTTAATTAGTGAAGTTCTTACACCTTTATCTAAATTAATTACTGCACCTGCAGGAACAAGTTTAGATGAAGCTAAAGAAATTTTATGGAAACATAGAATTGAAAAATTACCTATTGTAGACAAAAATTCTAAACTACTAGGATTAATTACTTCTAAAGATATTGATAATGCTAAAAATTATCCTAATGCTTGTAAAGATAGTCAAGGTAGATTACGTTGTGGAGCAGCTGTAGGTGTTGGTGCTGATACATTAGCTAGAGTAGATGCTTTAGTTAAAGCAGGTGTAGATATTATCACTGTTGATAGTGCTCATGGTCATAGCAAAAATATTATTGAATGTGTTAAAGCTATTAAAAAGAAATACCCTAAATTAGATTTAATTGCTGGTAACATTGTTACTAAAGAAGCATGTGAAGAATT
>JBOFSX010000041.1:0-4169 GCA_051651765.1 Anaeroplasmataceae bacterium
TATATCTTTAAGTATTTCGATATCCACTTTTTTTTCTTGGTTAAATTTTCTAATGCTTCTTCTTGTATAGATAATATTTTTCATAATTACTTAGCCTCAAACCAATTTTTAGCATACGAAAACTCTGTTTTTAATGGACAGATTAATTTAATACACTCACACATGATTTTAGGTATTTGTTTTTCAAAAATGTCTAATTCTTCAGGTATAACCTCAAAAATCACTTCATCATGTACAGTTAATAGCATTTTACTTTTTAAATTATTTTTATTTATATAGTTAAATATATCAATCATAGCAATTTTTAATATATCAGCTGCACTTCCTTGAATTGGAGTGTTCATTGCTGTTCTTTGTGCATATTCTCTTAAATTTCTATTAGAAGAATTTATATCTTTGATAAAACGAATTCTATTTTTAATAGTTTTAACATAACCCGTTTCTTTACAGTATTCTACAACATTACTCATATATGTTTCAATTTCAGGATAAGCTTTAAAATAAGATTTAATGTAGTTAGAAGCTTCATAAGGACTTATATTTAATTCTTCAGATAATCCATATGGTGTTTGACCATATATTATTCCAAAGTTTACAGCTTTAGCTTTTCTTCTATCATCATTAGTAATAAATTCTTTATCAAATATTTCACATGCTGTTTTTGTATGAATATCTATATCATTATCAAATGCTTCAATTAAAGACTTAACATTTGCTAAATGAGCAAGTACTCTTAGCTCTATTTGAGAATAATCTATTGTAAAAAAATAATTATTTTCATTAGAAGGGATAAATAATTTTCTAATATTTTTTCCTTCTGCTGTTCTAACAGATATATTTTGTAAATTAGGTTCAACGCTTGATAATCTTCCAGTATTAGTAAGTGCTTGTTCGTAAATAGTATGAAGTTTTCCATCTGAAAATAAGTTGTTAGCTAATCCTTCAATATACGTTGAATATATTTTAGTTAAAGTTTTATATTCTAATATATAAGGAATAACTTCATGTTCCAACACTAATTTTTCTAAAATATCACTTGATGTAGAATAACCAGATTTAGATTTATTTTTCTTATCAGATTTTAAAGCTAATTTTTCAAATAATACTTCTCCTAATTGTTTAGGACTTGAGATATTAAACGTTGTATTTGTTAGACTATATATAGTTTTTTCTAATTCTAAAATTCTTGAAGAAAGGTCATTTTTTTGTAATAGAAGTTCTTGCTTATCAATTTTAACTCCTTCTATCTCCATTTCTGCTAAAACTTTAGAAAGAGGGATTTCAATTGAATTAAGCAAATTGATTTGATCTAAATCTTCTAATTGATTTAATAAAATAGGTTTAATAACCTGAATAAAATCTGCTTGTTTAACAATATGTTCGTATACAAAATTTATATCAGAAATACTTTTTTTAACGCCTTTAGAATATATTTCTTCATTAAAATAAAGGTCATTATATCTATATATAACACCTATTTCTTTGATTTCTTTTTTGGCTATGTTAGGATCAATTAAATAAACAGCCAATAACAAATCAAAATCTACATGAGGTAAAGTTATATTATGTTTTTTAAGTAATACATAAGTTTTTTTGTAATTATATGTACTTATTTTAAAGTTAGATTCTTCAATTATTTTTTTAAAAGTAATTGAGTCAAGCAATTTTAAATCTAAAATAAATTTACCAAGTTTGTTTACATATGTTAACCCTATTATATCTTCTTTATGATAGTTAGAATTAAATGTTTCAACTAGTAAAACAGTATCATCTATGAATGTTTCTGATAATTCAGTATCATTATTAACAAGTTTAAAGTTAAAGTCTATTTTTTTACTGAATTCAGTTTTACTATTCAACTTAACCTGAAGATCTTTAAATAATTTATTTAACTCAAACTCTTGGTAAAAATCTGATAAATCGTTAATATCAAAATCTTGCTTTAAAGTATCTTCAACACATATATTTAATTCAGCAAATTTATCTATAGTAACTACATGTTTATAAGTTAGTAAGAGTTCTTTATTTTCTTCTACAATTAAGGCATTTTTACCTTTTAAATTAGAAGCATTAGAAATAAGATTTTCAAGTGTATTATATTCATTTAATAGCTTAACAGCAGTTTTCTCACCAATACCAGGAGCTCCTTTGATATTATCTGATGAATCTCCCACAATAGCTTTATAATCAATAAATTGTTCTACTTTAATTCCATATTTATCTTCAAATGCTAAACTATCCATAGTTATTAAATTAGATGTTCCAGTTGAAGTTAAATGAACTAGAGAATTATCTGTTATTAATTGAAGCAAATCTTTATCAGATGAAAACATATCAACATGGTAACCTTTTTCTAATGATTCTTGACAAATTGTACCTATAATATCATCAGCTTCTACAAGTTCTTGATCATAATGTTTTATTTTTTTTATATCTAAAAATTTCTTTATATAATCAATTTGTTCTCTTAACTGACTAGGCATTGGTTTTCTTCCGTCTTTATAATCAGGCATATGTTCGTGTCTTAGTGTTTTTTTACCTTTATCAAATGCAACTAAAATATAATCATAGTTAAATGATTCTAAATTATTTACCATCTGAACAAATAACATTAATGCATTTGTATATGCACCCTTAGAATTAGGAATAGGTTCTCTGTTATATGTACTTGCATAATATGCTTTATACATTAAGGAATTACCATCTATAAGTACAACTTTTTTCATAATTTAATTCCTTTCAATAATATAATATTTGTTATTATTTTCTAAAATATTACCTTTTAGCGTAAGTTCTAAAATAATTAAATTCAGCTTTTTATTAGCATTAATTGATGATTTTAAACCTAAATAGTTAAGAATTGATTGTACTAACTCTTCTTCACTAATTCCATTAGATAGTTCAATAATTTTAATTACTCCTGCTTCTAGTTCTATATTCGAAATTTGTTCAATAGTTCTTTTATCAGAAACAGTTTTTGGAATTCTTAACTCTGGTATAAATTTTGAAATATAGTAATAGTCATCTTTATAAAACAAACCATTTACGTTATTTAATTCTTTTTGAAATAGAAGTTTAGTAACACTATTTAGCGTACTATTACCAATGAAGCAAGAAGCTTTTTTAAAAAGATGTTCAAAGGTAATTGGTTGTTCTTTTTTTACTATTTCATAAATAGTTTCAACCTTATTAGTTGAAGGTGAATATTCAAAATTAAATGACTCATAATAGTTAAAAATTTTATTCGAATCATTATTTTTTACATCCTCAACATAAACTGTTTTTTTATCATTTAATGCACTATTTGTATTATCTATTTCGTCTACTGTTGAATTATTCTTAATAACATCATCTATAAAGCTCAACAATTTATTTTTTTCAATACCATTATTTTTATACCATTCGATAGACCAGATTCTATAATAATTCCATCCATATTTAGTAAGAATTTCTTTTCTTAATCTATCTCTATCTGTTGTATTAAAATTATTTAAGTAATTAAGACCATCACATTCAATTGCGATAATAAATTTATTTGTATTAGGATTTTTTATAGCAAAATTAATCTTGTATTCTGATTCACCGTAATTATGATAAACTTGATATCCATTTCCAACCAAAAACGAAAATATTTCTTCTTCAAATGAAGATGATATGGTTTTTCTTTCTATATTATTCAAATTTGATGAAACTACATTTTTATCTTTAGCAGCATATTCAAGATATTCTTTTAATAGTTTTGCTCCTTCAGATTTTGCTGTTGTCGTACTAATATCTAAATGTTTGATAGAACTTACAACTTTAACATTATAACGAGCTCTGGTAACTAATACATTTAATCTACGTTCGCCACCTACTTTATTTAGAGGTCCAAAATTATTTAAAAATTTACCAGTTTTATCTTTTGCATAACCTATACTAAATATTATTACGTCTCTTTCATCACCTTGTACTGTTTCAAGATTCTTAACAAAACAAGGTTCTGTATCAGATACTGAAGTATACAATTTATCAAAGTATTGATCTGTCGATCTTTTTTGATTAATTAATTTTTCAATTAGTTCACTTTGAGACTTACTAAAAGCAACAATACCTAGACTCTTGCCTTTATTATTTATCAAATGTTCATTTACTATTTCAACTACTTTTAAAGCTTCGTTTAGATTGGT
>JBOFSX010000042.1:0-19210 GCA_051651765.1 Anaeroplasmataceae bacterium
TATCTTCTAAAAAATCTGATTTTTCAATATAAAGATTTTTACCAAATGCTATTTTTCTAGAACCTAGATCCTCATTCTCAGAATTGTTTATACAATCTAGATACTCAATTTTATTATCATCATAATTAGTTATAACAACCTTCAACGGATCAATAACCACATTTGGTCTTATAGTAGAAAGTCTTAAATCATCTTTTAAAAAAGAATCTAATACTTCAAAAGGTGTAGTTGAATTAATTCTCGAAAGTCCTGTAGAGACAATAAAATTTTTAATAGAATCCGGTGTATATCCTCTTCTTTTTAAACCAACTAAGGTAGGCATTCTTGGATCATCATATCCTGAAACTTTTTTTTCTTCTACAAGTTGTCTTAAATATCTTTTTGACATAACAGTATTAGTTAAGTTTAAACGTCCAAATTCATATTGATGAGGTTTTTTTGTAATTTCACAATTATCAACAAACCAATCATAAAGAACTCTGTGATTATCATACTCTAAACTGCATAATGAATGAGTAATTCCTTCATATGCATCTTGAAGAGGATGTGCAAAGTCGTACATAGGATATATGCACCATTTATTTAATTGTCTATGATGTTCTTTTTTAATAATTCTATATATAGCAGGATCTCTCATATTCATATTAGGATGAGACATATCTATTTTAGCTCTTAAAGTTTTAGAGCCTTCCTCAAAGTTACCGTTTTTCATTTTTTCAAACAAAAGAAGATTTTCATCTATCGTTCTGTTTCTAAATGGACTATCTTTCCCTGGAGAAGTTAAATTCCCTCTGTATTCAGTCATTTGTTTTTGATCTAAATCACAAACAAAAGCCAATCCTTTTTTTATTAATAAAACAGCTTTATTATATGCATCTTCAAAATAGTCGCTTCCATATAATATATTTTTTGGTTCATATCCTAACCATTTAATATCTTCAATTATTGCATCTACAAATTCCTGTTCTTCTTTTGCGGGATTTGTATCATCAAATCTTAAATTAGTATAACCATTAAAATGTTTTGCTAATTCAAAATTAGTTACAATTGCTCTAGCATGACCAATATGTAAATATGCATTAGGTTCAGGAGGAAATCTTGTAATAATTTCATCACATTTTTTTTCATCTAAATCATTTTGCATAATTGTTTTTATAAAATTATTAATTTCCATTTTTATCACCCATATTATTATACATTAATTAAGTTTTTTTAAAAAGATAAATCTCTAACAACAATATAGAAATTTAGTTAAATTTTACTTTGATTTCACTAATATATCCGACAGCCATAGGTTTATACTCATTAGCTGGTATAAATTTTGAAAAATTCTCATATATTCCAATATCTTGTGCAAAAACATTGATATCGTAGTACCAATAACAATTAATAACATATTCATTCAAGAGTTGATCTATGTAATTTGAGTCTCCGGAGTAAACAATGTTTTTAATTGTTACAGTTTTAAGTAATTCTTTTTCATAATCAATATCGTATTTAATATAATCTGTTGGGTTATATAAAATATCATAACTTTCAAGTTTAATATTATAATTATTTAGAAAACTAGAAAAAACATCTAATTCATTTTGAATAGCCTCATCTAACTTTATGCAATTGATTTGTTCTACTGTCATGCTTTCAAATACCATATATTTAATATCTAGTGGTTTATTCATAATTTTTAGCAAAGCAACTAATTTATTGTCACCAACAATTTTATACCCTTTTTCAGCAGAAAAAATCGCCTTAACTATATATTCGCCTTTCGCAGTTTGATTATTATTTGAATAATCAACTAACACTCCTTGAGGAATATTAGTAGCTTCTATGCTATGACTTTGATCATCAAAATATACAGTCTTATCCTCAAATATAACATCCTTAATAGATACTTCTATAGCATTTTCTAATTCATTATAATGATTAGATGCGCTACAACTAACAAGCAAAAATATTAAACTTATAATTGCAAAAACGTTTAACAATCTAGTTTTCATAACAACACCTCTTTTAATTATTTTAGCATATGCAAAAAAAAAACGAAATAAGTATCGTTTTTTAGTAATAATTTTATATGTTATAAAAATACATTTTAATTAGTGTAGTAATAATAATCATTAAATTTAAAAATGCAATACATCATATTGTTATCTATAGCGCAAACAAAAGAAATGAAGCTTTATTCATGAATTTTACTATAGCAACACAATAAATTTAATCACTTTAACTTTTTGTACTAAATTTCTATTCAGAAAGCTTTAAAATCTAAAAAGTGTACTGTTAATTCTTTCAAGAAAATCAAAGTAAAATTCGACAGTTATTTATAATATATTTTATTAATGACTGCTGATAACTTTTCTAAATATAACGATATTATTGGAAAATGGTAAAGATGTTTCATCGTATAGCTAAATCAAAATAGTTAAGGTCTGTAATTAAATTAACAATTATCCAAGAATATAATATGAATTTACTAATTCAATAGCGTTGTTTACACAAGATTACAAAATATTTTGAATAGTTATTCAGTTTAAAATATAGCTAATAAAACTTTAGATATAATATAAAAAGCCAATTTAATAACCTAGCAAAACTGGAAAGTAAATTATTTTAGACTAAGTACTTCTATTAACATCATCATAAAAAAACGATACAAAAGTATCGTTTTAGATTAATTTATTTTGAAGGCATAACTGATTTAGTAAAACCATATGCCATAGCATTAAGTTGACCTTTTTTAATAGACTTAATTATATTTTCCTCGTTTGGCATAGTTTCGCCTGGAGTATAGTATTCTACTAATTTTTCTTTAGATTCAAACCAATTGAATATAAACATTTGTGATAAAAATTCCACTTCCACTCCTTCAGAAAATATATGAAATGATGGAATGATATATTCTTCATTGAAATTGTATTCTAATAGATTATCAAGCATTTCAGTTTCATACTTGAATTTAATAATCATATTTTGAGTTTGAAGAACAGTTTTTAATTCATCTAATGTAACGAATGGAATTTGATTAATATCGAAATCTCCACCCATTCTCATTCCAATTATATTAGGAACGTAAAAATCAACTTTAGAATTATAAATTGTTAAAACAGCTTCTTTAGAAGTTACACCGTCAAGAGTATATCCTTTTTCTGCAGTAAACATTACTTTTGCTGTATAACTACCTATTTCTTTATGTTCGTTTCCTTCGTAAGTATAAGAAACTCCTTTAGGTGCATTTTTTACTTCCAATTTATGAGTTTCCCCATCGAACTTAATAGCCATATCTTCAAACAAAATATTTGAAGTAGACACCTTTGTATCCGAATCGGAGCAACCAGCTAAAGCTAAAACACTTGTAGCTCCAATTACACCTAATCCTAGTTTAAAAAATAATTTCATAAAATCTCCCCCTTTTATTTTTTAAATTATTAATTTTTAGTCAACCCCTACTGTTAACCACACTTTCATTATAACTATATAACCGATAATGTAAAGGCTTACACTCCAATAGAAAATGATATATTAATAAAAAAAACTAAAAAAACGAAAAATTTAGTAAAAAAAATATTTACATTATTACAATTATTTAAAATTATTAAAAATTATCACACAAACTTTACATATTATTTTATAGCTAAATATATAGTCAAACCTATAATATATACTACAATTATAATTAAACTAGAAATTAGAATGTATTTTAAAGTTATTTTCTTTTTAGCAAATACCATAAAAAATAGTTCAAGACATATTAACATAGTACAAGCAAATATAGAATTAATAAAATACATTAAATATGTATTAGAAATTCTATCTTTTAAGAAGAAAAGTGCTATAAAACAAGAAAAAAATACAGCTCCAATGATTAAGTTAGTTTTAATTCTTTGTCTTGCTTCATATTTTTCATCTACTACCTTATATTTACTCATCATAATCACCGAATTCTAAACTTGCATCGGCATTAATATTAAGATCATGTGTAGCTTTATATTTACTAAAATAGTAATATCCAGCAACAGCTATCATAGCAGCATTGTCTGTACAGTATTGAAGTGAAGGGATATGTAAGTTTAATTCATTAGACTTACATTCATTAAAATGTTTTTTAAGACCTTTATTTGCGCTAACTCCCCCACATACAATCAAATCTTTAACATTGTATTTTGAAACTGCATTAAGAGCTTTAAATACTAAAACCTCACAAACGCTATTTTGAAATGATGCACATAAATCCTCTTTGTTAATTTCTTCATTTTTTTGCTTACAATTATGAGCTAAATTTATTACAGCACTTTTCAAGCCTGAAAAACTAAAATCAAAACTATTTTTGTCTAAATACACTCTAGGAAGTTTATATGTGTCTTTTCCTAAAAAAGCTAGTCTATCAACTTCAGGACCACCTGGATAACCTATGTTTAAAACTCTAGCTACTTTATCATATGCTTCACCACATGCATCATCTAGTGTTTCTCCAAGAATTTTAAAGTCATAATGGTCTTTCATATATATTAGTTCTGTATTACCTCCACTAACTAATAAACATATGGCAGGAAACTTCACATCATGTTCTATAAACCCTGAATATATATGTCCAATTAAATGATTTACACCTATTATTGGTTTGTTGAAGCATAAAGCAAAGGCTTTTGCTGCATTCAATCCAACTAATAACGACCCTATAAGTCCTGGACCGCTTGTAACAGCAACTAAATCAATATCGTTATAACTAACATTAGCTTTCTTAAAAGCTTCTTTAAATACAATACTGACGTTTGCAACATGGTGTCTACTGGCAACTTCTGGTACTACTCCACCAAATAATGTATGTATGTCTATTTGAGAAAGAATAATATTAGCTAATATTTCTTTACCATCTTTTACTATCGCTACACTAGTTTCATCACAACTAGATTCTACACCTAAAACTAACATATCAAATTACCTTCTTTTCTAAAACTAAAGCATCGCTTGCATCATTATAATAATTCTTTCTAATATGTATTTGTTTAAACCCTAATTTTTCATAAAGTAAAATAGCATTAACATTAACATTACTAACTTCTAAATTGATTCTTTCTATATTTGATTCACTTATATACTTTATAAAATATACCATAAGTGTTCTACCATAACCATTATTCCTAAATTTAGAACAGACAATAAAATTTAATATATCAGCAAAGTCAAAAATATATGAAGCTATAAACCCTATTACTTCATTGTTTAATTCTAAAACCAAACATAAGAAATTATCGTTATGAAAATTATTGAAATAAAAATCTTTTCCCAAAGATATATCAAAATCATTTGTTTCTAAATTAACTATTTTATCAATGTCATCAACAGTATATTTTCTAACCATTATTTAAATTCCTAGTCGCTTCTGATTCTCTTAAATAATTAGGAACGAATTTATCAACATCAGTTACTTGAACCATTTTATTTAAAATCACATCTAAATTAATAACAGAATTATAAGAGTCTATTAATTTAAAAGTAGGATACTTATTAATATATTCGTCAAGTGAAGCAAACACTTCTTCTATCACATTCTTATCTTTATCTATAATACCTATAAACCCATTACCTCTTCTAGCATCAATAAAAGAAATAGAATCTTCTTTAATCCCAGAAGACATTAAGAATAACGAAGATATTTTATATAGTTTTATGTTTAATAATGTTGAAAACATTTTTAAAACTGTTACACCCATTCTAACACCAGTGTAGCTTCCAGGTCCTTCTCCGCATATTAAGAAATCTAAATCATCGAGTTTTAAATTAGCATCATTTAAAGCTTTTTTTATACACGGTACTAAGTTTTTACCATGACCATTTGCTTCAGAAATTGAAACAGAATAGTATTTATCATTTGTTTTTAGACCTACATACAAAATAGGCGTAGCTGTATCTACTATTAAATAGTTCATTATAATTCTCCTAATAATTTTTCGTAATGCTTAGAGTTTGATTCAATTACAATTTCTCTTTCATCATCATTTATTGTTTTAATGTTTATAGATAAGTATTCACTCGGTAATAGTTTTTCTATATTATTTGGCCATTCTATAATGCATATATTATTTGAATCAAAGTATTCAAATAAGTCTAAATCATAACCAATGCTATTTAATCTATATAAGTCCATGTGTATTAACTTATAACCATCTAAATTATATTCTTTTGCTATTGTATATGTAGGAGAATTAACAACCTTTTTAACACCTAACCCTTTAGCTATAGCTTTTGTAATAGTTGTTTTTCCACTAGCTAAGTCACCTTTTAAAAGGACAGTATCTCCTTTTTCAAGTAGTTTTCCTAACTTTTCTCCCAATATATTTGTTTCACTTATATTTATAATTTTATATGTTTTTTTCATCTTATCACCTTTATATAAATTATAACATACTAATCAATTTGTATAAATAAAAAGGATAAGATTTAATCTTATCCTTAACTTTAAATTATTTAACTAATGCATTTAGTATTAGTTCAGCACTACTTAGGTTAGTAGCAAGTGGTATGTTTTGAACATCACATAATCTTAACAAAGCAGTAACATCAGGCTCATGTGGCTGAGCAGTTAGTGGATCTCTTAAGAATATAATTAAATCCAATTTTTTTTCAGCTACCATAGCACCTATTTGTTGGTCACCACCTAATGGACCACTTTTCATTCTTGTAATTTTAAGTCCAGTTTCTCCCATAATTAAAGTTC
Organism: Anaeroplasmataceae bacterium; assembly: GCA_051651765.1. Lineage (GTDB taxonomy): Bacteria > Bacillota_I > Bacilli_A > Acholeplasmatales > Anaeroplasmataceae > JBOFSX01. The sequence goes on from JBOFSX010000042.1 coordinate 6,719, forward strand.
CTGTTGTACCAGTTGCATATAATATGTGTTTAGATAAAAATTCTTTGTATTTTTCAGCTAATGATATAATGTCATTTTTCTTTTTATCATGTGCAATTAAAGCTATTTTCACAATAATACCTATTTAACCTTTCTTTTACTTTTAGTTAATCTCATTAAAATGAATGCACCAAAAATTGACAGGATGATACTTATAGCTATGATTATATAAAAACCAGCTGAACTATCAGTAAATGGAACATTAACATTCATACCCCACAATGAAGCTATAAGTGTAGGTATAGATATAACTAATGTGATAACTGCTAAGACTTTCATTACTATGTTAAGATTGTTAGAAATAATTGAAGCAAATGCATCCATCATACCAGCTAAAATATCTCTATAAATAGAACACATTTCTATTGCTTGGTTATTTTCTATACCAACATCTTCCATTAAATCAAAATCAGTTTCATATTTATTGTATTCTTCTATTCTAGTTAATTTACCTAATACTATTTTATTACTATTAAGTGATGTTGAAAAATAAACTAAAGATTTATTTAATTCCATCAAATTGAATAATTCTTGATTTCTCATAGAAGATCTTAATTCTGTTTGAATTTCTTTACTTTTAGCATCTATAATTTTAAGACTTGAAATATACATGGTTGCTATTTTATGCATAATTTGTAGTGAAAATCTAATATGCTTATGTGGTTCAATTTTTTTGAATCGTTGAATAATAGATTTATCTATGTCTGTTTCTCTTGTACAAATTGTTACAAAATATTTTGCATTATATACCATAGCAAAAGGTAGTGTTGTATAAAAATCATTTTCTACAATTGGAATATCTAGAACTATTAGAGTAGCATCATTATCAAAGTCTAAATGGGCTCTTTCCTCTTCATCTAATGCTCTTTGTAGTAATTCTCTAGGTATACCAGTTTTATTAGCAACAATTGATATGTCTTCAACTGTAGGTTTGATCATATGCACCCACATATCTTCGGTTAATTTATCTAATGCGTATTCATTTTCTTCAACATCAATAATACTTAAAGCTTTATCGATTTCTTTATATAATTTAATCATGTCTATTCTCCCTTATAGTTAAGTATTAGACATATTAGTGTCTAATTTAATATTTAAAGATTTATAATTCTCCGAATCCAAATTAAACACATCCCTTCTTTTAATTATTTTATCAAAAAAGTAACTAGATTTATAGTAAAACATACTATAACGACTACCATTAATCCAATATAGATAAGTCTTTTCTTTTTATCATATCTATTATTAATAACAACACTTAGCATAGTTAAGGATAATAACCCTACAACAACTAAGCTAACAATTTCGTTATTTAAAACATTTGTAACACCTAAAACAAGTAGCACTAAAATTACAGCAGAATTTATAATCGTAAAAACTCTACATATTTTGTCTATCAAAGTATTACTTCTGACAGGGGCTGATTTACCTCCACTCTGATAATGTCTTTTTAATTTATCATTCATAAAGTTCTCCTTACAAGAATACTAATACTACTAGTATAATACAAATTATCAAAAAAATCTCGCTAATTACTTGAAAAAATATTTTATTAAATCTTTTCTTGGCTTTTAAACTTGCTAATAAAAATGCAACTGTGAAAAATGCAGTTGACATGAAACTAGCTATTTGAGTATTCATAAAGTCAGCAAAAATTATATAAAAATATACTACAGCAATAATAAAAGTAATCAATATAGTTAAATCGAACAACTGCGACTTATATTCATATAATTTATTTTTCATTGTTTTGCACCTCTTCTAAAATTTCTAGGTATTCAAATTCTAAACTTTCAATTTCTTTTTTGTAATCTTGAATTTGATTAGATATTTCTAATAATTTTTTATAATTTGAAAGATGATTTTTTTCCTCTATTTTTAAATTTTCAACTTTATCTTCTATCGCATTAATCGATTCTTCAATTTTTTCTAATCTCTTTTTTAATCTAGAACTATCATTATTTTTTACTTTTGTTTTTAACTTAAAGCTTGAAGTATTATCTGTTTCTTTTCTATTTTTAATGTATTCGCTAAATGATAAATTCGAAGGTATAATATTTCCATTTTCAAATACACATAGCTTATTGCAAATTTTATCTAGAAAATATCTGTCATGTGAAACTAACAAAATAGGACCATTAAAATTATATAAATACTCTTCTAATACTTCTAATGTATATATATCTAAATCATTAGTTGGTTCATCTAGTATTAAAACATTAGGATTAGAAACTAAGACTCCCAGTAGCTGTAATCTTCTTTTCGTCCCTATAGACAAATTTTTAATCTTCGAATGTTGCATTGAAGAGTCGAACATAAACGATTCAAGTAATGTTTTAAAATCAGAATTATTCTCATAATCAAAATTATCTAAATTTTTTAAATAATCTATCACCCTTAATTCATCATCCAAACTATTCATGTCTTGAGAAAAATACCCAATTCTCAATGTTTCTCCTTTAATTATCTCTCCACTATCTAAGGTATCTTTATCTAAAATGATTTTAAATAAAGTTGATTTACCACAACCATTAGCTCCTACAAATCCTATTATATCAGATTTATTTAACATTAAATTAAATCCACTAAAAAGTAATTTAACGTTGATAGATTTTTTTGCATCATAAATTTCTATGAGTTTTTTTCCAAGTCTTGTTTTATTGCTAGTGATTTCTAATTTCTTATCTTTATTAAATTCTATATTACTCATCTCATTAAATCTATCAACTCTAGATTTTGATTTAGTGGTTCTTGCTTGAGGAGATCTTCTAACCCATTCAATTTCATTTTTTAATATAGATTTAATTTTTGCTTCATATTTTTGTTCCGATAGCATTCTTTCTTGTTTTAACTCTAAAAATCTAGAGTAATTAGCATCATAAGAATACAATTTAGCATTATCTAATTCTACCATTTTATCACAAATATTTTCTAAAAAATATCTGTCATGAGTCACCATAATTATGCCCTTATTAGTTTTTTTAAGTATTGTTTCTAGACTCATAATCATATCATTATCTAAATGATTTGTTGGTTCATCTAAAACTAGAATATCGCTATCTTCTAGTAAGCATCTAGCAATGCTAACACGTTTAGCTTCACCACCTGATAGATTCTTGATAAGTTTATTTTCATCATATATTTTGAATTTATTTAACATAGAAGTAATTTGATACTCTTCTAACTTATAACTTTTTTTATTTAATTCATACATATACTCTTTTATCGAAATATCTTTTTGTTTAATATCTTGTGTCAAATATGCTAATTTCAAGTTACTTGGTTTAGTTATCGTACCTTTTTCAAAGTTCAAGTTATTTGTAAGTAGATTCAGTAAGGTAGATTTTCCTATCCCATTAAATCCAACTATACCAATTTTATTTTGTCTATTAAAAGTAATACTACACCCTTTAAGGATGTATTTATCATCATATTTAAAATATACATCATCTAATGTGATTGACATAAAAACCTCCATAAAAAGAAAGATAAGTCAATTTGACTTATCCAATATTAGTGTCTAAAATATATATAAATGTTTCTAAATTAATAAAAAATAAAATTAATGCAATAAAGAATAATAATATTACTAGGTAAACTACAAAATTTCTACCATTTAAAGAAAAGCCATACTTTTCTCTTTCTTTAACGCTTAGCTCTTTAATACAGTTGATTTGTTTTAAATCATATATAAAGTAAATAGCGCATAAAGGTATAAAGAACAAAGATCCTAATGTTGATAAATAATCTAAACTGACAACGTAATCACTATAACCAAAAGCTATACATAAAAATAATACTATCGATACAACTAAAGATGCGTATCCTGTAAGTACTATTAAATTCTCTGCGCGTTTTATTTTTTTATTTTTTACATGTAATATATATAAAACAAGTAATGCAATATTAAAAGAAATACATAATAGACTAATTATAAAAACAACATATAACATTTTATTCCACCTTTAATTCAAATATTTTATCGTAATTATAGCATAATACACTTATTTATAAAAGATATATGTTATCGCCTTTAATTACATTTTCTATTTATTTTTTCCAAGCATTTCAAACATATTCTTTTTATAAGATTCAACACCAGGTTGATCAAATGGATTAACACCCAATATATATCCTGATACTCCACATGCTAACATAAAAAAATAAGTAAGCTCACCAATTGATTCTTCATCAATTTTATCAATGTGAACTGTTATATTAGGTACTTTCCCAGATACATGAGCATTTGTTGTTGCTTGTCTTGCAATATCATTAATATAATGAAGGGTTTTACCTTCAAGATAATTTAATTCATCAATATTAGATTTATCGTTCAACATATCTATTCTTGATTCTTCATCAGTAACATTAATGATCGTTTCAAACATATTTCTATGTCCATCTTGAATAATTTGACCTAATGAATGTAAGTCTGTTGTAAATGAAGCACTTGCAGGAAAAATCCCTTTTGCGTTCTTTCCTTCAGATTCACCATAAAGTTGCTTCCACCATTCAGAATAATATCTTAACCTTTCTTCGTAATTACATTGAAGTTCAATTATGTATCCTTTAGAATACAAAAGATTTCTTAAAGCAGAATATATAATTACTGGATTTGAATCATTAATAGAATGCAAAGATTTATAAGAATTAGATACACCTTTTAGTAATTTGATAATATCTATTCCAAAAAAAGCCATAGGTAAAAGTCCAGCAGGTGTAAATACACTATATCTACCGCCAACATTAGAAGGTATATAAAAAGTCTTATATTCTTCTATTTTACTCATTTTATTTAACGCACCAACTTCTTTATCAGTAGTTGCGTAAACTCTTTTATTATATTCTTTCCCATATTTTTCAATAAGTAAATCTTTTAAGAATCTAAATGCAATTGCAGGTTCTGTAGTTGTTCCTGACTTTGATATAACATTTACACAAAAATCCTTATCTTTAAGATATTCTTTGATATCATGGTAATACTTACTTGATAAATTTTGTCCTAAGAAAATAACCTTAAATTTAGATTCCGAAAAGTAATCTTTAAACATTTCGATAAATGCTTTGCTACCTAGATAAGATCCGCCTATTCCTACAACGACTAATATATTAGCTTGTTTTTTTATAATATTAGTAGTGTCAATTATATCATCATATAGTTCTTTATTTTCCTTAGAAAAGTTAACCAAGTCTAACCAACCTACATAATCATTCCCAACACCTTTTTTGCTAAGTAATAATGATAATGCATCTTTAGCCTTTTTAATATATTCATTGTATTCATTTTTACTGTAAAATTCATTTGTCTGAGTGATATCTATTTTCATAATTAAATCTCCTCAACCACATTTTTCAAACCTATAACACTAGGTACATTTTCGATTAACATCGCTTCTATTCCATCATATAAAGTTGAATCTAACATATGACAGTCCATACAAGCTCCCATCATTTTTATATATACAATACCGTCTACAAACTTTATAAATTGTAAATCTCCACCATCATTATTTATATATGGTCTAATTTTATCAAGTACTTCTTTTATTTTATCTAAATCATTCATAATTAATTACCACTACTCTTTTTATTTTTATTTTTATAATAATGTTTTGTCTGTTTTTTATTAGATACATTTTCTTCATTGTTAGAATTGTTTTGGTTATTAGCATGCATAATATTGTCTTTACTTTGTGTATGTTTATGATTTGAATTATTTTTTTCATGATTATTTTTTGAAGCATTTTGATTCGGATTATGATTAGTATTTTTATTGTGATTAGATTTGTGATCGGTAAAAGTTTTATTAGATTGTTTATTACTACTCTTATCATCTTTTAGATCTAACGGTAATTCAAACTTTGAAACTTTGTTAATATTTTGCATATTTAAAATAATATTCGGTTCTTGCTTAACCGAATTTTCAAGAATCAAAGAGTCTCTATCAAAAGGCACTTTAATCAAAGTAAATTGTTTTTCTTCTTTTACAGTAATTGAGTTGTTTTTATTTGATTTATAGTAATCATTCAAACGATTATAATCATCTTCTGTAATTCTCTTAACAATAAAATACGGGCATCTAAAACTACAAGACTCCAAAATATACTCAGGTATATGTAAATTACTTTCAACACTCGAATTAAATCCTTTTAATCTTAAAACATTTGAACTTAAATCACCGACAATAAATTCGTAATGATCAAAATATTCTTCTAAATATCTACTTGAAAAGACGCTTTCATCGAAAGCATCATTTATATTTTTTATGAATTCATAAAATCCTACTTTTGTATTTATTACCATTTTTATCACCTACAATTAGTATACTATAATATGTATTTATATACAACTTCTACTATATTTATATAGATAAAAAGACAATCATTAATTGATTGTCTTTTTATCTTTTTTTATTACTAGGCAAACACATTCGCTTGCTATTGCTTCATTATTACCAATAAAACCTAGTTTTTCATATGTTGTAGCTTTAATATTAACATTTGATGTTTCTGTTTTAAGTAATTTCGATATATTGTCTTGAATAGCTTTTCTATGTGGAGATATTTTAATATCTTCACTATAAATGGTTACATCTAAATTAGATAATACGTATCCTTTTTTTAAAACTAACCCATAACAATACTCTAATATATCTATAGATGAAATGTCTTTAAATTTGTTGTCACTATCTGGAAAGTGATATCCTAAATCATTTTCAGCTATTGAGCCCAGCAAGCTTTCACTAATCGCATGCAAGACAACGTCTGCATCACTATGACCAAGAAGTCCAAGTTCAGATACAATATGTATTCCACCTAAAATTAATTTTCTTCCTGAAACTAACTTATGTACGTCCCAAGAGTGCCCTATTCTAATCATTTTTGCTACACGCTCTTACACACACTTCAATTAAGTTTTCCGCTATTATAATGTCATTTGGAGTTGTGATTTTAAAATTCAATTCATCGCCATCTACATATTCTATTTTAAGTTTTGTATATTTTTCTATTACTGAAATATCATCAAATATTTTATCGTTATTCAAAAAGGCTATGTCATAAGCTTGAAGTAGTGAATCCCTATTACAAGCTTGCGGAGTTTGAGCAGCTATGAGTTTAGCTCTGTCAATTATTTTTGATTGACCATTTATCTCTCGAACTGTATCTTTAATGTCAGTTTTTACCAGTACTGCATTATCTAATGTAAGTTTAGCTACTACCTTCTTAATAATTGCTGGACTTGTGAAAACGCGTGCTGCATCATGTATTAATACAGTTTTTGTATCACAAGCTAATAATCCATTATATACGCTGTGAGCTCTATCTACTCCACCTTCTACAATTATCGTATCTTCATCAACCAATTTTCTAACTTCATCAATATCTGTTTTACATACAGATAAAATGATTTTAAACCCTAAAGATTTAAATTTTTCATATGAATATAAAAATATTGGTTTTTTCCCTAACTTTACCAAAGCTTTATTGCATTTCAACCCTAGTCTTGTCCCATTGCCTGCCATAACTATTATGACACTTATCATAAATACACCTCTATACTATATCTTTATATTCAAAATAATTTCTACCTATATTAGGTATAAGAGAATGATTTAAAGCTTTATAGCTTCCTCTTATAATATCGGTTGTTTTTTTAAAGTCACCACTTGTACATATACCAAAATACGTATCACAGGTAATTTGTAAACTACTATGATTAATAGTGAAATTAGTTAAATTTTTATTAATTAGATTTTTTCTAAAATGATCTATCTTTCTTGAATCAGTTATCATGAAAACAAATTCGATTCCACCAACACGATAAATCAAATTATCATCAACATAGTTTTTAATAATAGACTTAATATAATCCGATAAAACTATATTACCAATAGACCTTCCATACTCATTGTTTATTTCTGGCAAATTATTCAATCTAAAAGATACAAGATATACAGACGAATTGTTTATAACTAGTTCCTCAACTTCAGATATAAGCTGATCTATATCTTTTATTTTATCCAAAACGTCCATATTACTTCTTTCAAAATGTTTTGATTTTACTAATTCAACAAATCCAACTATTTCTTTGGGTCTTCCACTAGCATCAAAATCCAATTTACCAACTTCTCTTACAAATGGATATGAATTTGAGTGTAAAAACCTATATTGAATATCATATGTTGGATTATTAGGATTTAGTTTTGATATAACATCATCATAATAAGCTAAATCTTCTCTATATATTTTCGACTTAAATACATCTCTACTAATAGTATTTGAAACAATATCAAGAGTTTCAACATACGAATCATTTCCCCAAATAAAATTTTGTTCAATATCATAGAAAAAGACTGCCTCTTCAGTTATTTCTAAATGAGAGGTATATCGAATCTTCATTTCTTCTAATTCAGAATTTCTTTTGTTTAACTCGTATTCTGCATTTAAAAGTGAATCACTAGATTTAACATCACCTATCAAAAGATGACCCTTATATTTATTTGATGAGAAAATGAAGTAGTCTGTAAAATTAAGAATGAATTCATCCCCAAATTTATTTTTTATAACAAACTCTTTTTTAAATCCATCTTGAGTGTTTACCGAAGGTATATTTTTTTTTAGATACTCTCTAACTTGTTCGCTTGAAGCGTCAACGCCATTAATACTTACTATAGACATTACATTATTTGGTAATGCATACAACTTTTTTCCAACTATATCTTCTTTAGATATATTTAAATCGTTACATAATGTATTTGATACATCTTTAATTTTTTCATTTTTATCTAATATAAAGTAGTATTTATTATTTTCAAGAATACCAATAAAGTTTCTTTCTAAACTACTTAGATTAGAAAATATCTTCAAACTTATAATTAAGACAATACCTACATACAAACCAATAATAATATAGTCGTATGATGACTTAATAAATTGTATTTCCATCAATTGCTTATTAAATAGTAAAATCACTATTAATATAAACGTTAAAAGAAATGATAGTGCTAGCCTAAACTTTAGAATAACCTTATCAACAATTGATTGTCTGACAAAAACAACTAATAAAATAATTGATAATATTAGTAAACATATAACATTAATATTTTGCATGATTCACCTATTTAAATAACTCATTAAAATAAACAAATATTACCAATATGACCGCTACCATAATAGCAGATATAAACGATAAAATAAATCTTCTGGTATTGCTTTTAACTAAAGTTGAACTCGAATTGATATTTAATAGTAAAGTAAAAGGTGACACTATGTAAAGTAATATTTTTGATAAAAATCTCATATAAATACCTATTTTAAGAATAAAGCTAAATATTCTAAAAGTTTTTCCCTTTCTTTAATTTTAATCATAACACCTTCAATGGCTAAACTTATATGTCCTGTTTCTTCACTACATATAATAGTTAATGAGTCACTAACTTCACTTATACCTAATGCAGCTCTATGTCTTGAACCTGTAGTCTTGTCTAGGTCATCTTTGTTTGCTAATACATAATATGCTCCAGCACATATTATTTTGTTTCCTTTAATTATTACACCACCATCATGTAATGGAGTTAACGGAGTAAATATATTTATTAACAATTCTTTTGATATATCAGAATTTAATTGAATTGCTTTTTCAGAAAATTGATCTAACGGTATACTTTTTTCAATTGTAATTAATGCTCCAATATTATGACTAGCTAAATTAAATACTGCATCAGCAATAGCATCATGATTGCTTTGAGTGTTAGCCTTTAGTATATCTTTTTTAATATCGGTTTTAGTATTGTGAGAGTTAAATGTCTTTCTAATCTCAGGAGCTAATAAAATGAATATACAAATAGGTATAATAAAAGAAATATACATAAAAAGGTAATAACTAATTTTTAGTCCCATTTGTTTAGATAAAAACATAATTGCAAAGCAAAACAGGTTTACTATTAATAAGTTCATACATTTTTTATATTTTAAAGAAAACCTAAATACTAGTAACATAACAACAAAAACTAAATATACATCAATTAGAATTTGAAGCCATAAGTTATTATTAAAAAAATCAAAAACTACGTTTAACATATTCATCACCACTTTTCATAATATTATAACAAATTTTGTATATTTAGAAAAGAATATTTATTCAAACTTCATTTTATTTTTTAAAAAAATATATAAGATATATGCTTTACAAATCAATTATCGTTTAAGTTGTAAAATTCATACCATAGTGCTATAATTACAAAAAAGAGGTGATTAGTATGATTAATGCTATCGTTGTAAAAGCGTATATAGACGAACCGGAACACTACATTACTTATTTATTAGATGAATTAAAAAGTTTATGCAAAACGTTAGATATAAAAACTATTCATACAGTTACTCAAAAATTACCAAAAATTAATCCTAGTTTTTATATAGGTAAAGGTAAAATTGAATATTTGAAAGAAATTGTAGAACAAACAAAATGTGATTGTGTAATTTTTGATGATGAATTATCTCCCACCCAATTAAGAAATATAGAAAAATACATAGATTGTTCAATCATGGATAGATCACTTCTTATACTAGATATATTCGCCCAAAGGGCACAAACATCAGAAGCAAAACTTGATATTAAATTGGCAAGGTCCAAATATTTGCTTCCAAGAATACAATTTCTTAATAATAATTTTTCTAGACAAGGTGGTTCTTCGGGAAGCACTTCTTCTAAAGGTGTAGGAGAAAAACAAATAGATTTAGATAAAAGAATAATTTTGTCTGATATTAACAAATATACAAAAGAATTAGCAAAAATACACTCAATGAAGTTAAATCAAATAAATAGAAGGAAAAGAAATCAAATTCCGACCGTTACTTTAGTTGGCTACACTAATGCTGGAAAAAGCACTACCTTTAACACCTTATCTGATTTTGGCGCTCCTAAAAAAAATACACACGTATTATCCGAAGATAAACTGTTTGCAACCGTAGGAACAACAACAAGAAAAATTAAACATAAGAATAAGGAGTTTTTATTAACTGATTCTGTTGGTTTAGTTTCAAATTTACCACATCATTTAATTTCATCTTTTAGAAGTACTTTATCTGAGGTTTCAAATTCAGACTTACAAATAATAGTATGTGATGTATCTTCTAAATATTTTCAAGAACAACTAACTACTACTTATGAAGTACTTATGGACCTAGACGCATTAAATAATCCAATTCATTTATTAAATAAAGTAGATAACTTAAACGAAGACGAAGCCATACAAGATTCTTTAGTTGATCCTATTTTTATTAGTTTTTCTAATAAAACCAAACTAAATGTTGAATTGGTATTAGATAAAATTGTTGAAATACTTTTTGACGATACATTATTTGAAAAAGAATATATTATTCCTTATACTGACGCAGTTCAAATGAATATATTAGAACGAGAAACTGAAGTTTTGTTAAGAGTTTACTATGATCTAACTGCTTATTATAAAGTAAAGCTTACAAAAGATGTTATTAGTAAACTTTCCATGTATGAACTAAATAGTGTCATATCCTAAAAAAAGAAACCGTAAAATACGGTTTCTTTTTAAAATTTAGTAGGAACTAAAAAGAATATTAAAAATAATACAAATATAATTATAATTAATATTGGTATATTCCATTTTGGTCTTTCTCTTTTTTTAAACATCCATAATATAATGTATGTGACATATAAAGCAAATTGCATAATAACATAAATGATTATTCCCATACCTATTCCGTCAGTTATTGAATAAGTTAGTAGCATAAATAATATTGTAACAAACGCAGGGACACTTTCCATTACATTTTTAAAATCAATTTCTTTAACATTTTCCATCATCAATACACCAACGTATATCAAAGCAGATGCCGTTGCAGCTTGAGGAATAAATGCAAATAGTGGTAATAAGAATATAGATAGGAAGAATAAAATAGCGCAAACTAAAGCTGTAAGACCAGTCTTACCACCCGCCGCTACTCCCGCACTTGATTCTACGAATGTAGTTACAGTTGAGGTTCCAATCATAGCACCGGCCACTGTAGCTATGGAGTCAGCATACATTATTTTACTAAAATTATGTGGTTTTCCATCTTCATCTATCAATCCAGCGCTAGTTGTACATCCTACAATTGTTCCCATTGTATCAAACATATCAATCATACATAAAGAGATAATAAGCATTAATGTGGTCATTAGAGATCCGGGCGGAAAATTAAATCCTTCAGTAAACATAGCAAAAAATACTCCACCATTTTCTGCATTCATTGAGAAAAAATTTCCGAAATTTTCCCAAAACTTCCACGTAACATCAGAAGTATTACCGGCTAATATAGCTAAAGACGCTACCTGTAATGGCAAAGCTAATAGTGTCGCTGACAAAATACCTATAATCACTGCTCCTTTTACCTTAAAGTAAGACAAAATTGCAATAATTACAAGTCCAAATATAGC
>JBOFSX010000043.1:0-1741 GCA_051651765.1 Anaeroplasmataceae bacterium
ATCACACAGCTAAAGATAAGAAGAAGAAAGCTGTATATGGTTTATTATTAGCAGCTGGAATATCTTCATTCTTTACAGGAGTTACAGAACCATTAGAATTCGCATTCATGTTCTTAGCACCAGGATTATACGTATTACATGCAGGTCTTGCAGGTCTTTCAGCAGTAGTATGTACATTATTACCAGTAAGATCAGGATTTAACTTTAGTGGAGGTTTTGTAGATTGGATATTAAGTTTTAAAGCACCAATGGCAGAAAATCCATTATTATTAATTCCAATTGGTTTAGCATTCGGAGTTATATATTATGTAACATTCCGTTTCGCAATTACTAAGTTTAACTTAAAGACACCAGGTAGAGAAGATGATGACGATAGTGAAGAAATGACAGTTAGCCTTGCTAACAATGATTACACACAAATCGCAACTATAATATTAGAAGGTGTTGGTGGATCAGAAAACTTAACATCAATTGATAACTGCGTAACTAGATTACGTTTAGAAATTAAAGATCAATCTAAGGTAAATGAAAAGAAAATTAAATCAGCAGGTATTGCTGGTATAATTAGACCAGGAAAAAACAGCTTACAAATAGTAGTTGGAACACAAGTACAATTTGTAGCAGATGAATTTAAAAAATTAGCTAAATAATAATTAGTAATTTTATAAGTTTTGAAATTATGAGATGGCTTCTGCAATATGCAGAAGCCATCTTTTTATTTTTTAGTGCGGATAACTGTAGAAATGTATGAATTTAACTAAGTTTAAGTAATAAAGTACAAACTAGTTTTTTGAAACTAAGTAGTTTGGTGAAAATAATGTTAGTGTATAGGTTGTGATTATTAAGTTGTAGTATGTAGGGGCGTAGAGATATTAAATAGAAATATAGTTTTATAATTTGTTTTAACAGAATATATAGTAAGGTTGCATAAATAAATAGATAGATAAAGATATGGCAAAAGTATATATATACAATAAAAGGTTTTTATAAAAAGAGTATTCGGATTTAGTTAAGGCTATTAGATAAATTGCTTGCATACTATTAAAGATTATAAATGGTATATATAATTATTATATATATGTAGTAATTTATAAATATGTATTTTTATAAAGCTTATATTATTGTAAGTAACTTTAGTTTTTAGATACATATATAAATTATTGAGTGTAAACAGTATAAATAGCAATAGTTTTATATTCTATATAGTATAAATTAAATATTGAAATTTAAAAATTTCTTGAGTTATTAGAATAAAGTTGCTATTTCGAAAAAAATTCAAGCTAAATTTAAGTTTTATTTCTAATTTTTAAAGCTAAGGAAAGGTTTTATAGATGTAATTTGAAGTTGAAATAGCTATTTGTGTTAATAAAGTGATATTTTAAATGATAACAGTACCTAGCGTGTCAACATAACTATATAGTAGAAAAAAAGAGATAAATGAACTATAGTGAAAATAGTTGTCTATAAAGGAATTATGAAGTGTTTTTTTACGTTATAATTATGTTAAGATAAAACACGTCGCTGATGCAAATCAGTAACATGTCGAAACAACAAAATTGCAAAAAAAGAATTTTGAAAATATGTTGACAGACTTCGACAAAAATGATATTATATAGAAGTTGCATGAGTGCAACGGAAGAAAATGGTCTTTGAAAATTGAACAGATTAAAATATAAAGTTAAGTAATAACCAGCAATTCTTTTTGAGAGTCAGCGAATAAATGAAACTTACTTAGGTAAGG
>JBOFSX010000044.1:0-1868 GCA_051651765.1 Anaeroplasmataceae bacterium
ATAATAGAAAATGCAGAAGGTAGAGCCACGGCTCTACCTTTCTATTTAGCTATCTTTGTAATATACTAGCTAATTAGTTAGTTTTAAGTTTCAAATGCAATAATAGCTTTTTCATATTTCTTCTCACAATATTCTATTAATTCTGTTTGAGACAAATTTTTACTACGAAGGTATTCTATAAAAAGATTTCCAACTAAATTTTCATATTTTTTTGTTTGTAAAGGTAATTTTTCATAGTGTATAATTTCTTCTAATATTTCTACTATAACTTTTGTTTTTTTATCAGGATCATTTAATTTAAATTTTGAAATATGACTTTCTATATAACAAATATCATCATATTCATATTTGTCGTTATCTTCAGCTGTAAATTCTAAATAATTTAAATCATAAACAATTCTATAATTTTTTATACCGTATGGTTGTAATATTATTTTTTCAAGATTTTTTTCTTCCATATTTTTTATATAATTTTCAATAACTTCTTCATATTTTTTACACTTTTCTTTTTCACATTTTTCTTTATTGCATCTTAAATATTTTATTGGAATTTTTCTTTTGGATTGTTCTTTTTTTTTACTAGATTTATTACATCCACCGCATGCAATCGCTATGTTATAATGACATTCAGTTAGTTTTTTATTAAATTCCTTTTCTATTGTATGTTCTAATTCTGCATCACTCAATCGACCATCTATTTTAAGTTTTTTATAACAATACATACAATACTCTTGTGATGTATCTAAAAGTAATTTTATTAAATTTTCTTTACCATTTGTTTTAGTGTATCCATATTTTATACCTTTTATAAATTTAATTTTACTAAAATCAGGTAATAATAAAGTTTCACTCATCTTTTCTCCTTAACGATTTTTTAATAATTTATCTAATATTTTTATCAATACTGGATTTAACTTGCTTCTATCTATTTTTTGACATTCAATAAAATCACTTTCTTTTAATTTTTTATTCTTTTTTTTTGTTAAAAGTTCTCTTATTATTCGTTCTGCATTTTTTTCTGATTCTGATTTTTTATTATTAAATAAATTTAAATAAATTTTTCTTATATCGTTTGGAGTTTCAAATTCACTAAGATCTTGAATTTCTATAAAAGTTTCATCTACTATTAATAAAATACCTTCTGATATGCTTGATATAAATTCTGGAGAATGAGTTGTCATAATAAATCTTAAATTAGGAAAATTTTCTTTTAAAAAAGGAAAAATATTTTCTTCATTTTTAGGAGAAAGAAATTCATTAACCTCATCAATTATTATTTCTTCTGCTTGTAAATAATTTGCATAAATTATTTCTAAAAATAATCTAATTATAGCCTGATAGCCATTTGACAAGTTCTCATATTTTTCGTTATTTATAAATATTCCAATTTTAGTTATAATTACTGGAGCTTTACCAATCATTTCAAGCTTTAATTCAATTTTTTTATTAAGATATAGCTCAATTAGTTTAATTAAATCATCTTTAAAAAAGCTATAAATCTGTTCTATTTCTAAAAGTGTTTGAGAAAAACTATCACACAAATTAAACACACTTTTATTTAATCTTGTTTCTAAAACATTTTGTAACAATGGAATCTTTACTTCTTGTATTTTTTCTATTATTATATTTTCAATATTAAATTTTTTATTATGTGCATCTATAAAATGTATTTTTTTTGCACTCTTTTTTATGTAGCCATAGATTATATCTGTCTTTCCGATAGAATTATCACCTATAATAACAACATCGTCTTCTGAAGAACTTATTTTTTGAATACCTTTTTTTATTTTATCAGTATAATTATTCATTGTTCCCACCTATATATTCTTTTACTATTTCATAAACTTTATTTAATCGATTTTCTACTT
>JBOFSX010000045.1:0-4270 GCA_051651765.1 Anaeroplasmataceae bacterium
ACACCTTGATCAATTAAATATTTGATACTTTGTTCGAACATAACGCTAGACATAATTTGTTTTTTTAATATAGAACTAAGTTCATCATTAACTTCTTTAGCAAAACAATTGTATACAACTTTATATTTTGGAGTATTAAATTTGTAGTTTGATAAAAAATTATATAACTCATTACTAGCTTCTTTTAGCAAAGAAGAGTGAAAAGCTCCACTCACATTTAATTTAATGACTCTTTTAGCTCCAGCTTCTTTTATTTTTTCCATAGCTATTTCAAGAGCATTTAACTCCCCTGTAATAACAATTTGTCCAGGACAATTATAATTAGCTATCTCTACTATACCATCTATAGATTTTAATATATCTAATATTTTATCAGCATCTAATCCTATAACAGCGGCCATACCTGATGTATTTAAAGGTAATGCATTTTGCATTAAATTCCCTCTAAATGATGTAATGTCCAGGCCTTGATTAATGTTAAATGCATTACTAAAAGCAAGTGCGCTATATTCACCAAGTGATAAACCACATACAAATTCAGGAATAATACCATTCATTTCTAAAACTTTTGCTATTGAATATGAAGTAGCTAATATTGAAGGTTGAGCATATTTTGTTTCATTTAATTTTTCTTGATCATTAAATATAATATTTTTAATATTGTTATAATTAAAAATATCTTTTACAAAATCATATTTATCGTATAAATCACGTCCCATATTTAATGATTGAGCACCTTGACCAGCAAATAAAAAAGCTACTTTCATTTATACTTTTAAAGAATTAATTTTGTTTAATAATTCTTCTTTCTCCTTTAAAGCATCAGATACAAGATCTTTTAATATTTTTTCTACTGGTTTTTTTTCTATAACTAAACCAGCAACTTGACCCATCATTACAGATCCATTATCAACATCACCATCTAAAACAGCTTTTCTTAAAGCTCCTAAAGTTAAATGTTCCATTTCTTCTTTAGTAGCATTTTTGCTTTCTAATTCTAGATATTGTTTTGTCATAGAATTTTTTAATATACGCACAGGAACTCCTACACTTCTACCAGTTACAGTTGTGCTAGAATCTTTTGCACTAATAACAGCTTGCTTGTAATTGTCATGAATAGGACACTCGTCAGCAACAAGTAAACATGTACCAACTTGAACACCTATAGCTCCTAGAGCTAGTGCTGCATTAAGTTGTTTTCCACTTGCAATACCACCGGCAGCAATTATAGGTTTTGATACAGCTTTCAATACCTGAGGCACAAGTGACATAGTTGTATGTTCACCAACATGACCACCAGATTCAGTACCTTCTACTATAAAACCATCAACGTCTAATCTTTCTAATCTAATAGCAAGAGCAACGTGAGCAACTACTGGGAAAACTTTAATTCCACTATCATGTAATTGTTTAACAAATATACCAGGACTACCAGCACCAGTCGTAACCATACTAACTTTTTCTTCACAAATAACATCAACAATTTCTTTAGATCTTGGATTCATTAACATTACATTAACTCCAAAAGGTTTATTTGTTAATTTTTTACATTTTCTAATTTCATCTCTTACTTGATCTTCGTTCATTGCACCAGTAGCTATAATTCCTAACCCACCGGCATTAGAAATTGCACTAGCAAAATCTGCATTAGAAATATTTGCCATAGCACCACCAATAATTGGGTATTTAATATTCAACAATTCACTTAATAACATAATTAGCCTCCTATAATTTAATATACATACTTGCCCAAGTTAAACCTGAACCAAATCCAACAATAATAAGTTTATGCCCTTTTTTTACAACTTTTCTTTCAATAGCTTCTGCCAAAGCAATTGGTACACTTGCAGCAGACGTATTACCAAATCTTTCTAAATTGATATAAAACTTTTCTAAAGGAATATCTAATTTTTTTGAAACATTTTGAAGTATTCTCACATTAGCTTGGTGAGGAATGATATAATCGATTTCTTCAATTGTTAAATTAGATTGTTCTAAAGTAGTCTCAATACATTCTTTAAGTTTATCTACCGCAAACTTAAATACTTCTTGACCGTTCATATGAAGATAAAAGTTATTTGTTACAGAATTCTTTAAATATCCACGATCAGATATATTATTCGCATAAAGAACATTATCTATATCTGTTTTGGCATTACAAGAATAAAAAACTTCTTCTCCGTCGTTTGAAATAACTACAGCTCCAGCACCATCACCAAAAAGAATTGACGTGCTTCTATCTGTATAATCCAAAATTTTACTTAATTTTTCCGAACCAACAACTAAAGCATATTTACTTGAACTTGTTGATAAAAGTGCACTTGCAACATTTAAAGAATATACAAAACCGCTACATGCAGCATTTAAATCAAAAGCCATAGCAGTTTTTATTCCTAGTGGTTCTAATATTTTACAAGCAACACTTGGAGTAATATCATCAGACGTAATTGTAGCAACAATTACGACTCCAATATCTTTAACATCAATATTAGCTTCTTTAATAGCATTTCTACAGGCTTCAATAGCCATATGTGATGCATCTTTATCTAAAGAAAATCTTCTTTCTTTAATACCAGTACGAGTAATTATCCATTCATTGTTAGTATCCATAATCTTACTTAAATCATCGTTAGTTACAACTGTTTCAGGAGCATAATACCCACTACCATGTATTTTACATTTCATTATTAGTTTCACCTATTGTTCTAAACTTAGCATATCTTTCATCTAAAACCTCATTGATTGAAAGTTTCGCTAGTCTTTCCATTTCAAAAATTAAAACATTTTTAATTTGTTCAATAACAATATTAAAATTAATTTCAGCACCACCAATAGGTTCTTTAATTAAGTAATCAACTATTTTTAATTCAAACAAATCTGCAGCTGTTAATTTCATATAATCACAAACTTCTTTAACTCTAGATGTATCTTTAAATAATATACTTGATAATCCTTCAGGAGATAAAATAGAATAAACTGCATTTTCTAGCATAATAATTTTATTTGCAACACTTAAAGCAAGTGCTCCTCCACTACCACCTTCACCAATAACTAATGATAAAACTGGAACTTTTAAAGAAGAAAATTCCATCAAATTTTGAGCGATAGCTCTAGATTGTCCTCTTTCTTCAGCACCTCTACCAGGATATGCTCCTGAAGTATCAACTATTGTAATAATAGGTCTATTGAATTTCTCAGCTTGTTTTGCAAGCCTAAGCGATTTTCTAAATCCTTCAGGAGAATTAGACCCAAAATTTCTTTTAATATTTTCTTCTATATTTTTACCCTTTGCTTGAGCAATAACTGTAACTGGAACACCATTAAATTTTGCTATACCAGCTATAATTGATACATCGTCTTTAAAGTAGTAATCTCCATGTAGTTCAATAAAATCAGTAAATAAAGAATTAATATAGTCAAAAGCTTTAGGTCGTTTAATTGATCTTGCCATACAAACTCTATCATAAGGAGTAGGATCCTTATAAGCTTGTTGTCTTAATTTATCAATTTCTTTTTTAATTCTTTGATATTCAGAAATATCATTATAGTCTATTAAAGATAATTGTTCTTCTAAACTTTTAACAAGTATTTCGCATTCATTAATTGTCATAATTATGTAAGCTAAGAATTTTATATAAAGTCTCTTTTAGCTTTTTCCTTTCTACTATTAAATCTAAAAATCCTTTTTCTAGTAAAAATTCTGCTGTTTGAAATTCATCAGGAAGGGTTTCTTTAATAGTACTTTCAATTACTCTTTTACCAGCAAATCCAATTAAGGCTTTTGGTTCAGCAATAGTTATATCACCAAGTGATGCAAAACTAGCACTAACTCCACCTGTAGTTGGATTTGTTAAAACACTTACATATAAATTTTTTTCTTTAAATCTTGATAAAGCAGCGCTGATTTTAGCCATTTGCATTAAAGATATAATACCTTCTTGCATACGTGCACCACCTGAAGCACAAAAAATAATTAATGGTAGGTTATTATCAGTCGCGTATTCAATTAATAGAGTTATTTTTTCTCCTACAACACTACCCATACTACCCATCATAAACTCTGAATCCATAACAGCTACACACACGTCGATATTATTAATTGACGCAACACCAGTAACCACAGCATCTTCTAAATCTGTAAGTTTTTGACTTGTATTTAATTTTTCTTTATAACCTGGAAACTCAGTTCCAAGATTTTTAACATTATTAAACATTTCGTTAAAAGAATCGAATGTTGATTCGATTCTACTTTTAACTGATATTTTAAAGT
>JBOFSX010000046.1:0-3902 GCA_051651765.1 Anaeroplasmataceae bacterium
AAAACCAAGATTATGACCCAAATCAACCTTCTAATCAATTAATACAGGCTAATTCAAATGCAAATTACGATGAATCTCAAGATTATGACTATAATCCTTCTTATGAGCAAAACCAAGATTATGACCCAAATCAATATTCTAATCAATTAATACAGGCTAATTCAAATGCAAACTACGATGAATCTCAAGATTATGACTATAATCCTTCTTATGAGCAAAACCAAGATTATGACCACAATCCTTTTTATGAGCAAAATCAAGATTATAATGAAACTACAGCTTTTAGTAAAACTGAAAATTATGATATGAATATAGAATTTTATCAAAATGATAATAGTGAGCCAATTCTAGTCTGTGAAGAAAATAATTTAAGTAGTGAAAGTGAAGAATATCCATATAGCTACGCTCAACTTACTTCTTCAAATAAGCTATCTATTAATCAATTTGCTGAAGAAGAAGTTTTTTCAAGCTTTGGTGAAAGTAAAAATTTCAAACTATATGAATGCTGTAGTGAATTTAGAGCAGATATATCTGTTGAAAGTTATTCTAATATTATCTTCTGGGGTGAAGTTCATGATGAACACCATACTCCTATTAGTAATGTTATAATAACTCTTCTAAAGGTTAAAAATATCAATGGTACTTGTCAATATTCTAAAGTCTTAAACACCTTAACCAATGTTCACGGTTTTTATAACTTCGTAGTTCCTCGTACCGATTATAATAGTGAATATGAAATATCTATTTCTAAATATCCTACTTCTTAAGATAAAATATATCTATGCTGACAAATAAAATAGTAAGATAAGTCCTGTTCAAACATTTAAATTAAACATATATATTAATAAGAAATTAAGTATTTTAAAGCTCAGCCAATTGGCTGAGCTTCTTCATTAATTAAGATATATAGTACTTAGTATATTTATACTTAATCTGAGCATATAAAATAATATGTTTTCTTTTTTTAATGGTAATATCATTAAACAATACTTTAAACATATTATAATAGAGACAAGCATTTTATTGCAAATTATTCTTTTATTATGTTTGTTTCTTAACAATATTAAGTAAGGAGTATAATTATGTCAATTATAATTAACCGCAGTGGTCATCTTGGCTTTACTTTAGCAGGAAACACACTCAATATTACTAACAATTCAGGTACACAAGATTATTTATGTGGCGCTTATATTACAACCTTGACCACTATTTCAGCAGGTATTGGTTATCCTAATGGAACTACCTTAAATCCTTCTGAAAGTTACTCATGCGCAATACTTAACATTCCACCAAATAGCTCTATTCATAAAGCATATTTGGTGTGGACATTATCTGCTACTACTTCTGATTATACAGATGATATTGAACTTATAGCTTCAGATGGTAGTAAATACAGTATAAGCCCTGATTCTTCAGATTCTTATGCGGATTTTGTACTTAATATTTGTAATATTTCAAGTCAAGTATCTAAGCATTTAAGTGGTACTTATACAGTTGGTAATTTCCCTGGACCTAATTTAAAACCTAATACTTCTTCTGTTGCTAATTCATGGTATATCGCTGTAGTTTATGAAAGTAAAAATGAGCCTTTACGATATATCACCGGTAAAATTGAACTTTCTCCTATTACAGTTCCAACATCTGAACATGTGTATAAATTTTTCAATTTCCCAGGTACTGCAACAGCTGGTACACCAAAACAATATTATTTTAATACTAGCAATTTAGGAAACTTATATAACGGTTCTTCAATTATCATAGGCAATACGCTACCACTTTCTAAAACCTTAGGAAAGATTAGTGCTAACAAAGAATCGTCTATATATTTGAACTCTACCAATATTATTCCTGGTAATATATTAA
Source organism: Anaeroplasmataceae bacterium (assembly GCA_051651765.1). Lineage (GTDB taxonomy): Bacteria > Bacillota_I > Bacilli_A > Acholeplasmatales > Anaeroplasmataceae > JBOFSX01. The sequence continues at coordinate 1,864 of JBOFSX010000046.1, forward strand.
ACTGTGACATAAATGACGTTTCATTTCAGCAGTTAGATACTAGAGGAACCTTCGGTACTTATAATAAAGATATCACCCCTGGGGCGTCATCAGTACCATACGCTAGAACAAATTTTAATATGTTTGGCGTAGATGTTTCAAACATACTCTCTATAAATGAGCAAAATTTATATGTAAATATTTTATCAAATGAAACTACTAACTATAAATGTATTTTTAATACAGGACATTATTACCTAACAGATATTGTGTATTCTGATCTTTCATCGTCTACACTTTCTGTTGATAAACCCTTTGTTACATTAGGAGATACCTTAACTTATACTATTTCACTAACTAACACTGGTAATGGTAATGATGCTAAAGATGTTTCAATAATAAATGAACTTCCAAAAGGTACATCTTTCATCCCTGGAAGTGTTTTAATCAACGGAGTTCAAATCCTTAATTCAAGTCCAGACCTTATTACTATAGATAAAATAACTACAAATGAAGTTGTATCTATCTCTTTTGATGTTGAATTAACAAATATTATAGATTCAAATACCCTTAACAACACAACTATAATCTCATATAGGTATAAACCTTTAACTAATTTACAATATGAAACCTTTAAACTTTCTTTAAATGCGTTATCAACTATTAATTCAGTACAATTAATATCATCTAATAATGTAAATAAGCAATATAGCTTTGTAGGGGATACCTTAACATATACTATACCTATTACTAATATAGGAACTACTGCTACAAAAACATTATTTTTATCGGATACTATTCCAACTGGAACCTCTTTTGTTTATGGCTCATTAATTCAGGATTCTAAAATCCTAGATGATACTTTAACTGATTATGGTTTTGCATTAAATAATATAGAACCTAACACTACTACAACAGTATCCTTTGATATTTTAATTGAATCCTTGCCTACACCTAACTCAATATCTAATTCTGCAACTTGTAACTTTAGTTATATTATAAATCCAACTTTAAATGCTGAATTAATTGGTTATGGTGTTAGCAATACAAATATTACTTCAACAACTGTTTCATCAGCTAAGCTGTTGGTTAATAAAATAGCTGATAAAGAATATGTAGGATTAGATGATATAGTAAATTACTCAATTACAATAAAAAATATTGGAAATACGCCTACACATTCAATATCTTTATATGACTTTTTACCTAGTTATTTAAGCTTCATAAAGAATTCGTTATTTCAAGATATGATTGCTATGAATAATATCAAAAGTAATACAGAAATTCTTTTAAAGAATATTGAGCCAAATAGTGTTAGTACGTTAACCTATTCAGTAATTATAACCTCTATACCACCTTCTGGTAGTATAGAATCATATTCAAAATTTAAATATGATTATGTAATTGATCCAAGTAAAACACCTAATATATTATCCACAAATTCTGTATTTCCAAATTCGTCATTAATTACTGTTAATTATGTGGAGTTACTTACTGAAAATCCTATTTGCAATAGCTTTGCAGATGTAGCACATATATTAACTTACACAATACCAATTACAAATAAGGGAAATGCACCAACAAATTCAATTATTTTAATAGATACTATACCAGCTGAAGCTAGGTTCATTGATAATTCTTTAGTTCAGGATAATATTGCAATCTTAGGCAATCCAAATCCTCCTGGAGTAAATTTAAATCAATTATCTCCTAATACAACTTCAACAATTACATTTAAAGTAATTATTGATAAAATACCAGCTGACAATACTTTAAAGAATTCAGCTACTATTAATTTTGATTATTTAATTGATCCACTTAATAATATTTTAGGTAATAATTCTATTAATACAAGTATTGCTATAACTACAATTTCAGCTGCTGATATAAATGTTACAGAGAGTGTAGATAGGCTTTATGCAGATATTAAAGATATAATTACTTACACATTATTAATAAATAATACAGGAAATATAGCTACTAATAATCTCTTATTAATTGATACTGTACCTAATGGATTATCCTTTATTAATAATTCAATTATTCAAGATAATGTTGCT
>JBOFSX010000047.1:0-1018 GCA_051651765.1 Anaeroplasmataceae bacterium
ATCTGTACTAAAATAACCTTCTTCGGTTACTATGTCACCATCTATATTTAATCCAAACTCACGTTGTAAGTCCTCGAATTCTCTTACTAAAACCTCATCTCCAATTTTAAACTCTCTTCTCATATTCCTTCTCCTTCGACTTATTAGGTAGTCACACACTATATTTATAATTTATCATATCTTTATTTATTTGTCAATTAATTCTTAACCTTCCATCATAAACAATGGACATATTCTTAATTCACTTTGCTCAAATTCATGTGCAAATGAACTTGCTTCTTCATTTGACAATACAAATTCATATCCTAAGTTATCTCTTAATACATATATTCTTTCTTTATTTTGTGGATGTTGTTTAATTGTTAATTGTATGTCTTTATCTTTTCCTAGATATTTTGTTGATATTATTTCTAATTTCATTTAATTTACCTCCTTTTCTATAGTAGCTAATCTATTTTTTATTGTATCTATTTTCCTATTATTAGATTCCATTTTAGCTGTAATACTTTTGTTTTCAGAGTTAAAGTCTTCTAAATGTTTAACCAAACACTCTTTTTCTGTATCATAGTACTTATTCTTTTCAAATTGACTCATTTTATCAAAGTCATACTCGTACAATAAGTGTTCTTCAACTATATAAGGTGTGTAGTATGCATATTTATATTTAGTTAAAATTTTACTTTCTTCTCTAGTTTTATCCTCCAAATCTATTCCTAGTTGATTAAATGATATTTTGGCATAGTCTCCATAACCACTATCTTTAATTACTCTTCCTTTATTTGGGTCTATTAATTGTAACGTTTCTTTGTCTATAATGTCCAATATTCCACCTACAGTTTCATGTAATTTAGTAGTATTAAAGCAATATATAATATCAAAGTTATTATTTTTTATAATGTATTTAACAAGGTTAGTTTTTTCTATATTGACTGTTTGTGATTTATAATATTTGCTTAAATTATCTTTAATATATTGTCTAGTAGAACTAACTACTGAATTTTGTAAAGGAATGTTACCT
>JBOFSX010000048.1:0-1478 GCA_051651765.1 Anaeroplasmataceae bacterium
GTTATCTTTATTATCATATATGTAATTTAGAATAGTAAGTTCTACATTTGGTGTAATTATATTTTCTTTTGAACCATAATCAATATTTAAAAGTTTATATACCTCAGATCTAACATGGGACTTTCCTCCTAATATACGACTAAGCATATCAGCAGCTATATTATCAGAATAAATTAGTGACAAATCTAATAATTCTTGGATTGTATAGGGACCTATAGTATCTAAATAATATAAAATACCAGTACCATCTACATAATCCTCAGGAGTAAATTCTACCAGTTCACTTAAGTCTAATTCACCTATTGATGCTAAATGATAAGTCAATAAGTTTAAAGTTAGTTTGTAAGTACTAGCAGCAACAAATTCTTTATCAGCATTTATTGAAATATTCTCTTTAGATTCTATATCGTAATAAATTAACCCAACATTATTTATGTCATTATTAAGATAAACTCTAATTCTATCTTCAATAGAGTAATCATTAATGTTAAGAAAGGCAAGTCTCTGATCATCAGTAATAGTTTCGCAGTATTTATAATCATCATCACTTAATGTTTTCAATTTAACTTTAGTTGGTGTGTCATTAGATATTGTATTTTTTGAGGTGCTAGAGTTATTATTTTCTAAAATTTGTGATAATTTATCTTTTTTATTAAAGTTTATAGAAAAAATTGATATTAGAGAAAGTAATAATATAAATATAATTACTATACTCGTGAAAGTCTTTTTTGATAAGTTTTTTGTCTTTTTAGTTCTCATTATGTTATCTCCTTATGATGTCTGAGTAATAGATATATAATATTTATTTAGATAGTTAGTTTAATATATAAGATACTGAATAAAATTAATATGTAAAATACTTTTCTCCAATTTCTTCAATTTGTTTTAATGCAGTAGCATATTCATATCCTTTTGATGTTAAATAATATTCTACCTTTGGAGGATTTTCATCATATACTTTTTTATGAATTAGACCTGACTCTTCAAGCTCCCTAAGTTTTTCGTTTAACACCTTATGGCTAACACCAGAAGTTATTCGCTGTAGCTCTAGAAATCTTTTTGTACCTTCTAAAAGGTGACAAAGAATAACAGCCTTCCATTTACCACGTATAACTTCAAATGCCCAATCTAATTTACAAACATAAGATTTACCATCTTTTTCAATCAATAAAAATCACCTCAGTTCATATATAATTTACTATATTGTGCAATTATATATTTTTTGTATCACGTTTTTATAGTGTAATATAGTTTCTTAATAAATGTAACTTAATTTTTAAACTATAAAAATACTATTTCATTTGTATAAATAGTGTTGAAATTATATTGCTACAAGAGATAATAGGAATTTGCTTTGACACTTACTAAAAAGTACGTACTTGTTGGCAATTTATATTTATTATATATTATTTGCAAGTATAAGATTATTATGAATGTTAAATATAAGGAGATATTTAGTATGAAAACACTTTTTGATA
>JBOFSX010000049.1:0-4207 GCA_051651765.1 Anaeroplasmataceae bacterium
CCTCTTATAATATTTTAGCACCATCACAACTAATATTCAATACTAGATAATAAAATATCAAAAACAATTATATCACAATATATTAAATCTTGCTTTTTATAAGTTTTAATACATCTTCTTTTAAAGAATTATTTTTAAGTGCAAAATCAATTGTTGCTTCAATAAAACCAATTTTACTACCTATATCGTAACGAGTTCCTATAATGTCGTATGAATATACATCCGATTTTTTCATCATTCTTCTGATAGCATCAGTTAACTGAATCTCATTTCCAGCACCTTTTTGTTGATCTTTCAGAAAGGCAAAAATTTCAGGAGTAAGAATATATCTTCCACCTATTGCACTTTTACTTGGAGCATCTTTTAAAGCAGGTTTTTCTACAACATCATTAAGTTTTGCCAATCCTTTTTCTATAACTTTAGACGGAGAACAAATTCCATATTTGGATACATCCTCATCAGAGACCTCCAATGTTCCAAGAATAGAACTATTAGTTTTTTCATAAGCGTTAATAAGTTGTTTTAAAGCAGGTTCATCCTTACCTACATATACGTCATCTCCAAGTAATACAGCAAAAGGTTCATCGGAAACAAAAGCTTTTGCACATAAAACCGCATGACCTAAACCTAATTGTTCATGTTGTCTAATAAAATGTATATTTATTTTAGAAGGTAGCTCTGTAATTAGGCTAAGTTCTAATAATTTACCTTTTTCTTTTAGTTGATATTCTAATTCAAAATTATTATCAAAATAATCAATAATAGCGTTTTTATTTGCGCTTACTACAATTAATATATCTTCAATTCCACTTTCTATCGCTTCTCTTACTATAAATTCTATAGCAGGAGTATCAATAATCGGAAGCATTTCTTTTGCTATCGCTTTTGTAACAGGCAAAAATCTTGTTCCATATCCAGCTGCAGGAATAATTGCTTTTCTAATTTTTTTCATATAATTCACTTTAAGTAAAAACTTATCCTTTCATATCTATATTAAGATTATACTTCATTAGATAAAAAAAACAATGTTATACAAAACATTGCTTTAATTATTCTTGATACATTATTTATTATTACTACTAATTTCAGAGTCTTTACTTGATTCTTTTTTTTCTGATTTATCTGTTTTATCATTTTTCGTGTTTATCGGTTTAGAATTTAAATTATTAGTTATCTTAGGTTTAGGAGTTTTTCCAGTAATTTTATAAAACAGAATTATTATCCACTTTCTACCTACTAAGAAATCACCAACTACTAGTGCTACCAAAATATATACCGCAATCATTCCAACCAAACTACCGTAAAAACCAAATCCAAATAGATCGTCATTAGAATAACCTAGTCCGAATTTTTCATTAGAATGATATGTTTCGTTCCATTCTTTATAAATCTCGTCATATTTTTTTCCATTAGGATATAATCCGTTTGCATCTGCTTTTATATCTTTATTATGATAAGGAATAAACTTATCTAAACATTCAAAAAAATCACTCTCATAATTATAATCAAAGAATACCATTTCTTTTTTATTAGCGTCATCTAATGCATTATTTGCATCTATATCAGATTGGTTATTTGTAAATGAAAGATATGAAGATCCATCAGAATTTCTAATTTCGAATGTATCAATACTTCCACCCAACTTATCTGAAAAATAAATTGATGGTAATTCAATTGATATTGTATTTAATGATGTTGCTGCATTTGTATAAATGTCAGAGTAGTTTTTTACTTTTTCTTGCACCTCTGTATCCGTAGAATATCTATCATCATACAAAAAATCAAACGGATTATCTGATAGTTGATTAAAATATAAACCATTTTTATTATAAGCATTTCCATCTTCATTTTGTTGTTGTTTAAAGTTCAACTTAGAGTTGAATAAATAAAGACTATATGTCTTATCCATAATTGCTTTTAAAGACGAATCTTCATCTGTTATTTGTCTGACAATACCTGTTTCAAATACAACTAAAATCTCGTTATCATTTTCACCAAATTGATGAATAAGAACCGGATCATTTTTAGAGTAATTTGCAAATAGTTTAACTATGCTTGTGTAATCTTTATCTTTAATCGCTTTGAAAATTATATCTTCGTATGTACTAGTTACTTTGCTATAAAACATAACTATTGTAAATAAAAAACCTAACACAATAGCAACACCATAATACGCTACTTTTTTCCACATATTAATAACCTCATTTCATATAACTAATATTATAGCAATAATATTTATAATATCAATATATATTATCTCTACACATTATATAACATAATCTATTAAGCACTAAAAATTGATTTTATATTAAACATTTATGTTTACAAAGTAATTTTTTTTTTGTATAATTGAAAAGTATTACAAATGGCGTGCGTGGTGAAGTGGTTAACACCCTAGTTTGTGGCACTAGTACTCGCCAGTTCAATTCTGGTCGTACGCCCCATATAAAAATTCAAAGAACCCCTGTTAAGGGGTTCTTTTTTATTTCAGTTGCTAAACTTTGTAAGTATAGATTCTTTAGTAAATAAATAGAAATTATTTTCTAACACTTCGTATATATCTAATCCATCAGCATCTTTAAAATGGTATGAAATGGTTAGCCAATATATATTAGAGTTTAATAATATGGTTGCATTTGAAAGATTAAGTGTAGAAATTAAACTTGAAAATGATGGAACTGATTCAAAACTTAAATCATTCATTACTGTAAAAAACTCTATCAAATCATTTTCTTCATAAGTAAATTCTAATAAATCTTCACTATAATGACCAACATAAGAGTGTTTAGTAAATCCTTGATCCTCTATCAAATTAGAAATAGTAAAGTTAAGAATATTAGATTTAAATACTAATTCTAGATTAGAATTAATTAATTTATCTAAAGTAAAACTAACAACTCCTGCACTTACTTCGTTTAATAAGTCTAACTCGATAAATGAGATTATCATATTCTTCGCTTCTTCTCTATCATCTATTACCCAACTTTCATAATCTTCAAACTCACTAGGAATATTAAAAACATCATTACTTGCTAAAATATTAAGAAGATACTTGCTAATTGAGATTTCTATTATCTCCGACTTAAATATTTGATTAACATTTTCTATATTAAAATTGTTTATATTGAAGTTAATTGAATCAAAATCAATTTCTTGACCATCTTCATAACCAATTAAAATCTTCATAGAAGTATAAAAATCAATTATATGATTTTTTTCTAAAGAAAAATCACTATTACTATCGTTATAAAAACTATCTAAAATAACAACATCAAATACTGTGCTTTTTATTTGTTCAAATACAGTTGTTATAAATTTAGAATATAGTCTAGAATCTGTTACTAGTTCTAAATCCTTTTCATCTATTTTAAATATAAATGAATTATCAGTAAATGAATCAAAATCGAATACAGTCAATGACTTTAATATACTTTTAAGCTCTCCACTTCTACTGATCCAAGCATTAATATTATCATCGATTAGTTCTTTTGATAAGATTAACTCATTTGGAATTTCAAATAAATTTTTGCTCGATAATGTTTCGTAAATAATTATAGAAATAGTACTTGAAAAAATATCAGAAATCAGTAGTTCGTCTACTAACTTGTCATTTGAAAATATTTCCCTTGCTTCAATAAGTATTGATTGAATTAAATCATTACTATCAGTCGAAAATTTTGATAAATCAACATTGTCAACTATTACTTTTAAAGACATAAAAATCTTTTCAAGTTCGTCAGCTTTAATTGTAGTATCATCATTAGATTCTTGAGAACTTTTAGGTATGTAAATCTTAAATAACTTAAACTTATCGCTTGTCAAATATGTAGATATTAATCTTCTGATGGCTACGCTTGAACTAAAATAATACACTGTATTTTTTTGGTTACTATCTTTGTTATCCCACAACTCATTAATTGAACCAAGTTCAAATATTAATTTATTATTATATGCAAATAAATCACAATCAAAAAACGAGGCTACCCCTCTTAAAAATATTTGTATTTCACCTGGTATAATTATTCCTGATTCACTTTTAGTTTCAATAAAATTAATGTTGTTAAAATTAATTCCTTCAATTTTCACAACATCAGTAACTACTACATCCAATAAATCGCCTATAACATTGTTTAATCTATTTGAATTTTCTTTATATCTAAATGTAGATAAGTTGGACATTTTACTACCAATATCAGATATTACATTT
>JBOFSX010000050.1:0-3493 GCA_051651765.1 Anaeroplasmataceae bacterium
AATTATGCCAGTGATTATATGCGAAAAAATTTTTTAAAAAAATAAAAAAAATATTTTTTATAAAAAAATAAATTTAAAAAATAATTAAAAAAATAAATTAAAAAAATAAAAATAAATTAAAAAAATGGAGTTGATATAATGAGCTTATTAAAATTTATAAAATCCAATCGTGATTGGAGAGAGTCGCTGACAAACTCTGGTATTAAAATAAAAGATATGGAAGTGCATGGACATACTTACACAATATTTAACTACGATATGGTAGGATGTAAGTTTGATAAAGAAATTTTAAAATATTGTAGAGGAACTATTTTAGACATTGTAAATATGAAAACAGCATGTTTATCTTTTAAAAAGTTTTTTAATTATGGTGAAAATAAGGCAGATGAAATTGATTGGAACACTGCGAGAATTGATGAAAAATTAGATGGGTCAATTATAAAAGTTTGGAAATCAAAATTAGGTTGGGTTGTTAGTACTAATAGTATGGTTGACGCAAATACAGCGACATTAATGGATAACCCATTTAATTATAATTCTTTTTACGAACTATTTGAGAAAGCACTTGAAACGTACAATGCAGATATGGGTGTATTTGATGAATTTGGTAATGAATCTGAAACATATATATTTGAATTATGTACACCTGTAAATAAGGTTGTAGTTGAACATAAAGACTATTTACTATACTTTATAGGTAGAATGGATAATGTTAAAGAAATTGAATTAGATAAAACATCACATCCGTTTGATGAAATCTTTTCAATCCCAAAGGTTTACAGTTTCAAAAGCATAGAGGAAGCATTTGAGAACGCAAGACATCTACCATTTTCTGATGAAGGATATGTCGTTGTAGATGGAAATAACAATAGGGTAAAAATTAAATCTCCATCATACGTTGCAATTCATCAACTTGGAAGTGATAGGAATAAATGGAGTTCAAAGAATCATTTTAATATAGTTAAAGCTGGAGAGATAAGTGAAGTAATAACATATTATCCAGAATTAAGAGAACATCTTGAATTGATAAGTTCGAATATGAATAAAATAGTGGAAAATACACTTGAAGTAAAAAACATTGTAGATAATATGTTTTTAGAGAATAAAGATATTACAAGGAAAGAATTATCAGTTGTAATATGTGCAAAAGCTGTTATGCCACAAGCTATATTCTCATATATAACAAATAGAGAACTAAACATTGAAGATTATTTAAAAACGTTTATGAGTTCAGATAAATTCACATACGACAAATACGTATCAATAGAGAGGAAAATACATGAAAACAATAATAATTAAACTATTTGAAGTAATAAAATATTCTATTGACAGATGGATTTTGAAAAATCCGTCTGTAGCAATAGATGTATCAATAGCAAAACTAACAAAGGATTTAAGAAAACACAAATTTAAAACTGCGTCATGTATTATAACTAAGAATGAACAAGAATTATTTGTAAATAAGTTAAATAGAGATATATTTAATATGGATAAAGACATACGAGAGATGTGTTCAGTAGGTCTTACGGATGAAGCAAAAAAGAAATATATCATGCTACATGGAAAAGAAAAGGAATGTGCTGTTCAATTAAACTATTTTGTAGAGTTGTCTGATATAGTTAAAGATATGATGAATATTTTGGATGAAAAAGAATCTAACTTGGAAAAATTAAAGGCTGAAAAGTCAATTATATTAGCCAATATACACGTATTACGAACTAAGAAACAGATGTTGAAATTATCAATAGAGTCAGCAGATAAGGACAGTATAATAGGCACTGGGAGCAATGCTAATGCAATTGTAAAGCAATTGCATGATGAAGTTGAAATTTTAAAAGAATGTAATAATTTAAATAAACAAGAAAATATGGAGTCAAGAGATATAAAAGATAAATGTTTTGATGAGGATTTTATCACACGTTTTTTAAATGATTAATTTTATCTTTTTATACGAAAGATAAAATCTTGATTTATTGAATAAAATGAGGTCATGAATTTTTAGCCCATGCAAAACACATAGCATGGCTGAATTTTCATACCACATAACTACAAATAATTTTTTATCGTAAAAGATGACTTTTACGATAATTTTTTTGCCTACTTTACAATGATTTACTGCTACCCTTGTTTTCAACAATTCACTGTTGAAAGTAAAGGGTATTTTTTTTATTTTTTCAAAAAAACCTTGAAAAGTGCAATAAACCATTACACCCTTAAATCGCATATATCTACTGCTAATTTATGCAAAATATTAGATGAAAATAAAATTTGATTTTTCCTTAGATTCGTGATATAATAATTGAAGAAACAAAGGAGTGGACATACGTTATACATATGTTGACTTATATGCTTATAGTTGTTTTTTAGAAATATTTTTTCGATTTTTTGATTTTTTTTAAAAATCAAATGTCTTTAAAAAACAAATGTAAACTGTTGAAAAATTTTATTTACGGTAAAACTGGCGTTTTACGATAAAGGATTTATGTTGTCGTTACAATTATATATTGCATTGTAATTTTACAACAGTATATACTTGTGTAAATGAAATTTGACTTTGAGTAATATTAGTGATATAATGAATTATAGAAAATTAAACAGGTGGTGGAGAGAGTGATATTAGCAAAAGATATTAAAGACCTTGAATTAATTGTTGCGAACACTAATTCAGATGAGAGAAATGAGTACTTAGAAACGTTATTAACAGATAAAATTAATGACTCTTTAAGTAGTGGACTTGAATATGTTTCAATTGAGTCAAGACTTTTAGGAGAAATGAGAACACGTGGAATAATAGAATTTCCTACTTATGAATTTTTTCACAGTGGCGATTCTACTGCTAAAAAAGTATATTTTGTAAACATAAGAAAAAATAAATATAAACATTTAGGAATGGAATGTTTTCAATTTATACTTGTGTTTGTCATTGCAACATTGTTTGCATTTTTAGCTGGGTCGATACTTGCGAGTATGTTAGGTGGAGGAGAGTAATATGAATATAAATAAATTAAATGAATTAATAAAATTAAAAGGTTATAGTAAAAAAGAAGAAAAAATGAATATTCATACTAATGAAGAAAAAATTATTTTAGAAAAAATTCTGGCTGAAATAAAAAATGGTAATGATTATGTAGATGTAGACAATATTATGCTTGAAAATGTGTCATTTGGAAATGGTATTCATGCAAGATATTGGCATAGCGATACAGCGACAATATGTTTTAGAAAAGATATAATAGATGAGGTAGAAAAGAAAAATAATAAAAATGAGAAAAATTTATGTAGATGTTTTATAATATACACAATTATCATGACTTATTACATTACTAAATTTTTTCTTTCGTGTATATAAAATAAAAATATTTTTTTACGCAAAATAAATTTTTTGCGTAAAAATATTTTTTTTAAAATAAATTATTTTTTAAATATTTTTTTATTTTTTAAAATTATTTTTAAAATTATTTTTTATTTTTTTAAAAAATAATTTTTCATAAAT
>JBOFSX010000051.1:0-7244 GCA_051651765.1 Anaeroplasmataceae bacterium
AATGGATTAGTTAAAGCAGTAAGAGATATCTCTTTTGATTTATACAAAGGAGAAACTTTAGCTATAGTTGGTGAATCAGGATCAGGTAAATCAGTTACATCTAAAGCTATAATGGGTATCCTTGCCGGTAACTCTATTATTGATGGTGGAGAAATCTTATATGATGGTAAGGATTTATTAAAAGTAGATGAAGATGAAATGCATAACCTTAGAGGAGATAAAATTTCAATGATTTTCCAAGATCCTCTATCAAGTTTAAATCCAATTGTTAAGATTGGTAAACAAATTACAGAAGCTATGATACTTAAAAATAAATCAAGTAGAAAAGTTTCTAAAAAAGAATTTAACACTCTTTTAAAAGATTTAAAATCTAAATTATTACTACTTGATGATGAAAAAACAAATGTATCTCACAAAGATAAAGTATATAAATCATATCAAGAAAAAGTATCAGATATAGTTAAAATTTTTGACCAAATTAGTATTGGATCTATTAAGCTAGCCAATTCATACCAAAATACATCTGATAAAATTGAATTGTTATATTCTACAATTGAAGACTTTTTATTCTTATATAACAACAAAAAAGAAGTAAATGTTAAATCAGAAGTTTTATCTTTTGATAAACAAATCTCTAAAATTTCAAATAGATTAATTGATAAAGAATATCAAGTTAAATTAGATGAAATTAAAATTTATTTAAAAGAATTAACTACATTAGTTAATGATTTAGTTAATAAAAATAAAGAAGATATTAAAAACAATCCTAAAGATAAATCTAAGAAAAATATTATTTTAGATGATAATGTTATTCAAAAAATAACTGAAATTAAAGAATTTTTATTAGAATTCTCTAAATTAAAAAAACCAAGTTTCTTTTCTATTTCTTTTTATGAATTAGAAAAGAAAGAACTTATTGAAAATAACCCAGTAGTTCTAGATGTTAATGCTTTAACAAAACAATATACTAAAGATAATTTCTTAGTTGAATTTACTAGATTAGTAGAAAAAGCAATTTCTTTTTCACAAAATGAAACAATTCAATCAACAAAAAATATTCTTGCCGAAATTGCTGATTTTAGAGCTTATTTTGAACAAAAAGGTTTAATTAAAAAAGATATTAAGAAAAAAGTGAAAGAATTTAATGCTAAATTATTAAGTAGCATAAATCCGTTAGATACAATAAGAAGTTCAACAGTTTCAACATTTAGCACTATTATTAATAGTTCAGTTGAAAGATTTTTTACTGGTAGAATTAATAATCAAAAAGAAGAAAAAAGGTTTGAAAAACAAACTACTAAGTACAATACTTTAAAAGAAAAAGGTAAAGAACCAAGTTTTAAAGTTGTACCTATGAAAATAGTTAATCTTGATGATTTAGAAGAAAATGTAATAGAGATTATTAATAGACTTGAAAGAAAACTTACTGCTAAAATCGAATTAGATAGAAATTACCATGAGATGTCTCTTTCTTTATTAGAACATTTTGAATCAAAAGCTATGGCCGTTGTATACAAAATAACTAAAGCTTCGGCAAAAGAAAAAGCAATCAAGTTAATGGAAGAAGTAGGTATACCTGACGCACGTCTAAGATATAATCAATATCCATTCCAATTTTCTGGTGGTATGAGACAAAGAATAGTTATTGCTATCGCTTTAGCTGCCGATCCAGATGTATTGATCTGTGATGAACCTACAACAGCACTTGATGTTACAATTCAATCACAAATATTAGAATTAATAAACAAACTTAAAGTTGAAAGAAATCTTTCAATAATATTTATTACACATGATTTAGGTGTTGTAGCTAACGTGGCTGATAGAATTGCTGTTATGTATGCTGGTAAAATAGTTGAATATGGAACAGCAGACGATTTATTTTATTCTCCTGCACATCCATATACTTGGGCATTATTATCATCTATGCCTGATTTAGATACTGATGAAGTATTAGAAGCTATTCCTGGTACTCCACCTAATATGATTTATCCACCTGTTGGAGATGCATTTGCTGCACGTAATAAATATGCTATGAAAATTGATTTTGAAAAACAACCAGAATTATTTAAAATATCAGCAACTCATTATGCTGCTACATGGTTATTACATCCGAATGCACCTAAAGTCGATATGCCGAAGGTAATATCTGATAGAATAGCTAGAATGAAAAAGGAGCGTGAGTCTCTTGGATAAAAATAAAGTAAGTGATGAAGTTTTATTAAAAGTAGAGAACTTGTCTCAACATTTTAAAATTGGTAATAAAACCCTTAAAGCTGTAAATGGAGTTTCATTTGATGTTAAAAAAGGTGAAGTATTTGGACTAGTTGGTGAATCTGGTTGTGGTAAGACTACAACAGGTAGATCAATTATAAAACTTTATGATATTACAGGTGGAAACATTTATTTTAAAGGTGTTAGAATTGCTGCTGGGACAAAACTGTTAAAAGATAAAATCAAAGATATAAATAATACAATTAAATCAATCGTTAAAGAAGAAAAAGAAACTTTTAAATCACAAATGATTGATGGAAACAAAGAACACAATGAACAAATTAAAGAACAATTAAAAATTAGTGTAGAAAATAAAACAAAGCCTTATAAAGATGAAATTAACTCATTAAAAATAGAAATCAGTAAAGCTTCTTATGATCACAATAATTGTGATAAAGATTTTCAAAAAAGTAATACACGTAATGTTAATTCGCTTTATAGTGAACTCTTGCAACAAGAGATTGATCCTGAAAAAAAATCTCTAATCAAAAAAGAGTATGCTAAAAAAGCTAAGTTAGCAAAAAAAACTAAACTTATTACAGAAATTCAAATGATATTTCAAGATCCAATTTCTTCACTAAACCCTCGTATGACGGTTAGAGAAATCATTGCAGAAGGTTTAATTATCAGAGGAATGAAGGATAAAAAAGAGATAGATCAAAAAGTATTTGAAATTTTAGAACTTGTTGGACTTGTAAAAGATCATGCTTCTAGATATCCACATGAATTTTCAGGTGGTCAAAGACAAAGAATTGGTATTGCAAGAGCAGTTATTGTTAACCCAGAAATGCTTATTGCAGATGAACCAATTTCCGCACTAGATGTATCAATTCAAGCTCAAGTTATAAACTTACTTAACGAACTACGTAATAAATTAGGTCTTACGATATTATTTATAGCGCATGACTTATCAGTAGTTAAATATTTTTCTGATAGAATTGGTGTAATGTATTTTGGTCAAATGGTTGAATTAGCTTCAGCTGAAGAACTATTTAAAAATCCAAAACATCCTTACACAAAATCTTTATTATCGGCTATACCTTTACCTGACCCTCATTATGAGAAAAAACGTCAAAGAGTTACATATAATCCTGTTTTAGAACATGATTATTCAACAGATCTTCCATCATTTAGAGAAGTTGCAAAAGATCATTTTGTATACTGTAATGATTTAGAAGAAAAAAAATATAAAGAAGGTAAATAATTATGGATAAATCAAACATTATTAAATTGTGTATAAAACTTGCGATTATGTCTGTGGTTGCAGTTATATTAATATTCTTTGTTTTAAATACAAACAAGTATTTTAATGAAGAACAATTAAGTCATATTGTTGAATCAGGAACAAGAGGATATTATGAAAGTGTTTATAAATTAAAACAAAAAATACTTTCTGATGCTTTTATAATTCCAGGTGCACTATTTGTATTGTTTGGTTTTCTATTTTCATTAACGAATCAAGGATCATTAACGGCAGTCTCTTATTCACTTAAGAGATTTGTCAAAATGATGATCCCATTTGTTAATAAAGACATTGAAAAATATGTAGATTATGCTAATTCTAGAAAGAAAGTTTCTGGTTATTATCCATTATATATTGTCGGAGGATTACTTTTGACAGTTGGTATAATCTTCACTATTTTGTTCTTTAATTAATATATATAAAAAATTATTGAAGGGGAGTGATTTTTTTGAAACTTAATAACAATGAATTAAAAAATATTCTTTTAGAATGTTTATCTACTGGAGCTGATTTTGCTGAATTATATTTTGAAGATAAAGAAAGTAATTCAATAGTAGCAATATCAAATAATATAGATGAGGTAGTCACATCTCAAACATATGGTGTAGGTATTAGAATCTTAAAAGATTTAGAAGAAGTATATGGTTATACAAATTCACAAGAATATAATTCAATTATGAAACTTGCTTCATCATTGAAAAAATCATATGATTCTCAAGTAGTTATTAAAGATATTAAATTTAAAGAATTAAAGCACGATAAACATACAATTATAAATAACTTAAGTAAAAATATTACAAATTCAAATAAAACAAAATATTTAACCGAACTTAACAAAGAGGTTTTATCTCATGGAAGTGTTATATCACAAGCTATAGCTAGATTAACTGATTCTACACAATTTATTACAATAGTAAATTCGGAAGGTTTAATTGCTACTGATACAAGAAATATTCAAAGAATTGCATGTACAGCAGTAGTAAGTAAAGATGGTAAGATGGAAAGTCACACTCAAACTTACGGTGGTAACTTCTCAACAGATTATTTTGATGATTTTGATATGAAAAACATGGCTAATACTGTTGCATCAAAAGCAATTTCTAAATTAGATGCTATCGATATGGTTGGTGGTGTTTATGATGTAGTTATTAATGACGCTTTTGGCGGTGTTATATTTCATGAAGCTTGTGGACATTCTCTTGAAGCGACATCAGTTGCAAAAAACTTATCAGTATTTTCCAATAAATTAGGACAAAAAATAGCTTCTGAATTAGTTACAGCGATTGATGATGGTACTATACCTAACGAATGGGGAAGTAACAACATTGATGATGAAGGCTCTGTAACTCAAAAAAATGTTTTAATTAAAGATGGAATTTTAACAAACTATTTAATAGACAAACGTAACGCAAGAAGAATGAATACTTCAGCAAATGGTGCTTCAAGACGTGAAAGTTATAAATATTCACCAACTTCTAGAATGTCAAATACTTACATAGCTAATGGTAAAAGTACAAAAGAAGAAATTATCAAAGCTACAAAATACGGTATATTTGCAGTAGAAATGGGTGGAGGATCTGTTAATCCTACAACTGGTGAGTATAACTTTTCTGTAAGTGAAGGATACTTAATAGAAAATGGTGTATTAACTAAACCTGTTAAAGGAGCAACACTAATAGGAAATGGTAAAGATACGCTTTTAAATGTTGATATGGTAGGAAACAACCAATCTTTTGGATATGGTATGTGTGGTTCTATGAGTGGTAGTATTCCGGCTTGTGTTGGTCAACCTACTATTAGAGTTAAAAACATGACTGTAGGAGGGACTGGTGTTAAAAATGATTAATTTTAGTGAATTTATTAAAAAAGCTATTAACTCTGGTTTAGAGTCAGTTGAAATTTATAGAAAATCTTCTAAATCAACAACACTATCTTCATTTAATCAAAAAATTGAAGATTGTAAAGAAACACTAACAGATGTTGTTTCAATTAGAGGTGTATATAACAATCAAATTGGTAATATCTATATAGAAAATTTAGATACATTTGACGATGAGTATGTTATTAATAAAATTAAAGATAATGCAAAACTTATCACAAAAGATGAACCTTATTTTATATATAAAGGTGATGCTAATTATCCAAAATTAAAAGAAATAAACAATAATTCTGATAAATATACTTTGTTAGATAAAAAGAATTTAACTTTAAAATTTGAAGAACATATGAGAAATGAATCTAACTTGATTTCAAATACAAAAGTTTACTTTGTGGAAAATTATACAGAAATAGCTATTATTAATTCTAATGGGTTAAATGTTTCTGATAAATCTAGTTCTGCATACGTTTCAGCACAAGTAGTAATGGTTTTAGATGATGAAACTAAAAATGGTTATGACTATATTAAAATTAATGATTTTAATAATGTTGACTTTTCTTTTGTAAAAAAACTAGTTAATGATGTTAAGTCTACATTTAAAGCTACAACAGTTAAATCTAAAACTTATAATGTAATTATTGAAAATAAATGCTTCATTGATATTTTAAATGGTTACACATCTATTTTTAGTGCCAATAATATAATTAAAAAAGTTTCATTTTTAGTAGATAAACTAGATCAAAAAATATTTGGTAATAACATAAGTATTTACGATGATCCTTTATTAGAAGAGTCCGATTTCAAAAGAACATTCGATGATGAAGGAGTTGCTAGTAGTAAAACAACATTAGTTGAAAATGGTGTTTTAAAATCATACTTACATAATCTTACTACAGCAAAAATACTAAATACAAAATCTACTAGTAATGGATATAAAGCATCTATAGCCTCAGCTGTAAATGTAAGTATATCTAATATGTATGTAAAACCAGGTGATAAATCTAAAGATGATCTAATCAAAATACTTAATACAGGTTTAATTATTACATCTGTTCAAGGATTACATGCTGGTATTAATTCGATTAGTGGTGACTTTTCATTACAAGCTTCTGGTTTTGAAGTAGTTGAAGGAAAAGTTGTTAAACCAGTTACACTTATTATCATGTCAGGAAAGCTTCAAGATATGTTAAATAATGTAGTTGAACTAGGTTCTGACTTTGTTTGTAATGATCAAGTAGGAGCACCAAGTGTTTTAATAAAAGAAATGAATATATCAGGAAATTAACTTTTAAATGCAACAATTTTAATTGTTGCATTTTTTAATAAAAAAAATTAAAGAGGGGGGGAAGTTTAAATGTTATTTGGAAAATATATTAATAAGTTTTACTTTAAGTATTCTATATTTTTTATTTTAGGAATATTAGCATTATTATTTGTAAATTATTATCAACTTAAAATACCAGAAATATGTAGAGAAATACTTAATGGTTTAACTGATGGTTCATTAGCTCAAAACGGAGATTTAATCTTCCGATTTTTAAGAGACTTAGCAGTTATAGCACTTATAATGTTTACAGGAAGAATTGCATGGAGAGTATTTATTTTTGGTGCATCAATAAGAATAGAATCGGATGTTCGTGAATTATTATTTGAACATGCAGAAAGTCTATCATATCAATTTTATAAAGAACATAAAACTGGTAGCATAATGGCATTATTTTCAAATGATATACCATTCATTAAACAAGGATTTGGTTTAGGAACAATTTTATTTATAGATGCTGTATTCTTAGGTTTACTTGCTTTATACAAAATGTTTATAACAAATTGGATGTTAACATTATTTTCTCT
>JBOFSX010000052.1:0-2049 GCA_051651765.1 Anaeroplasmataceae bacterium
TATACCTTGATACTCAATCATACTGCTCACAAAACCTTCCTATAACTATTGTTAAAAGCTATTGAACAAATTTTATACTATTGGCATTTAGTTCTAGTAATAGCTCCTTTTCTAAGCTTCGCATATTTACTCTATATATATTATACCCATATGTACTATCATCGCTTAAATAAACATATGACATATCATAATTAGTAAATACAGATGATATATTTGTATGAAACTGATTATTAGTAATATTATCATAGAATTCTTTATCTAAATATACAACTATAATATTATTAAATCCATTTTGTACTATTTTAAGCAAAATAACATCTTTTTCATTTGTAAAAAATATATCTTCTATTCTTTCATCAAAACTGTTTATTACTACTTCTTCAAGTTCTTTTTTTTCTAAATCATATAGCAATATCTTGCAATTATTTAATAATATCACCAACCGCCTTTTATCTCTTGAAATTTTGACTAAATTGATATTATCATTAATCTCTGCAATTACTTCTTCAAAAGTTGATATGTATATATTTTGTTCTTTTTCTTCATAATAAACTCTTACGATTTCAATGTTCTCATTTACTCTTCTTCCATAAATAAAGCTGTTCTTTACATATATAGCTTGTATCTTTGGACAAATATCATCTATAAAAAGATCAAATTTCCCATAATTATATCTATATAAGCTCACCTTTGTTAAGGTTTCTATAGCTACAAAAAGGTTATTAAGAGCTTTAATTAAATATATTATATTTCCACCTTTGCTTAATAGTGGTATTATGGTAATTTTTGTATCTTCGATTTGATATATATTATTTCTATTTTCTTCTAAAGACAAAATATATCCACATTTATCATCTAATTCTAAGCTTATTATTTTATTTCCACTAAAAAACGTCTTTTGGACTAATGTCTTCTTACTATTATCCCAATAGAAAATATTCTCTGAAAAATTATCAAAGGAAGCTAAAAAATAATAACTATCTAATTTCTCACATTTCAAATAAATGTTTATCCAGAAATTTATAGATATTGAACTAGTATATTCAATAGTTGTTTTCATTCTTTTTACTTGTGGTACAAATTTATCTAAATATCGATTACCTATATCACTATTTCCTATTTCCACTCCACAGGGTGTCTTAACAATAATCTCTTTAAATATACTTGATGAATATACTTTAATTTCCGAATCATTATGAACCAAGTAAAGTATTCTAAATTTTAACAAAAGTAGAATTAATGCATAATTTTCTTTTTCCAATCTTATAGCATTAACAATCTTTGGTATAACAGTTATCTTAAAGATTTTTCTTATTCTGCCATTGATGTTATCTATGTTAATATTGTATTTTATGAATTCTTTACTAATTATAATTTCATCATTATCTTTTAATTCGGAAATCCCTATTACCTTCAATATTACTTCTCCTAATATAATTGCTATTACTATTTTATGTGTGCTAAATAGCAGCTATACTTATATTTTTATAATAAAAAAAAATATATAAAGTATAGAACTAAAAAAGTATTTTAAAACCCAATTTTAGGATATGTTTTTTATCACTTGCATATGATAAAGTAAGATTTATTAGGAGGTTTTTTATGATAGTTTATATCTTACCTTTTTTTATTAACTCATTTAACGTTTCTGAAGGGCTAAATAATGCAAAGACATGCTTTGATAGCTTAGAACTTTGTGAAGATGTTGAAATAGTAATATACAATCAAGGCATTTTCACAAACTCTGTATTAAAAGGCTTTTTAGAGTATAACAACTTTAAATACCATATAATTGGTGATGGTGAAAATGTAGGTATTTCTATTGCAAGAAACGCTTGTTTACAATATGTTTGGGAAAAAATACCCAATGCGACTTATATTGTTGACATTCATGTAGATATGATTTTTACACCACACTGGACTGATCCTCTAATAGAATTTTTAGAAAATAGTTCTGAACCATGTATAAGTCCAAGAATAGTATATTATGAAAGTGACGTTGGAGATATAGGCTTTAAAGTAACTGGTAAAGATAGTCTTATTGATTTT
>JBOFSX010000053.1:0-7263 GCA_051651765.1 Anaeroplasmataceae bacterium
AATCAATATAAAATAATAATGTTAATAGATATTTGTATTGTATTTATATCATAACAAAACCGACAAAAAAATAAAATCTTAAAATGTTTTATTTACGTATGTTGGCTCATAAACTTTATTAAATTATTTACTAATCAAAAAACAGATTTTATAAATTAATAGAATTTAAATAATATTAGATTAAGGAAACAAATAATTGATTTTTCTTATAAAAACATAGTGTATGCTTAAAAAATATAATTTATAACAATCAAAATAAACGGTTTAATATTTTAAATATTTTTTTAATAAAAATATAAAAAAATATGAATAATACTTAGTTATTATTTTTAAAAAAATATATTACTAAAGAAGAAAAAACTTTATAAAAATTTCATAAGATAGATTATCTTAAAAAAGTATCAGACTTTAAATCTAATACTTAAATTAAGAAAATTATATTTTTTTTATATACATTTAACTTAATTACAATACCATGACTACAGACAAAATAAATTGTTGAATATGTGTTAAAGAAAATCTAAACAATTCATGTTTAAAGATTTAGTTCTTGTAATTATTTCCTTAACATAATCATTTTTCTCAGAATCCCATTGATCAACTTTATCATTTTCTTTATATTCGACATTAAAAATATTATTAACATCATGTGAAATGTAATATTCAGAATAATAACCAAAATCGTTCACAACAGATTTTGATGCAAAAACTACTTTAGGATAATTAGGTAAATTATTTAAAAAAGTTGTTGATGGATATCCTGATAAAGTCAAATCGTTATAAAAGGATAGAATTAATTCTGCTGGTATAGTTGAAAAAACATCTATTAAACCTAATTCGTTAAGCAACTCAATTTTCGCATCATCAGTTGGTGAATTAGGATGACCTTTATAATAATAAATATATTCATCTTTGTATATACTTTTTACAAAATTAACATATTCACTAAAGTAATGTTCATTATTGGTATGAGTACCTAAAATTAACATTACTGGTTTTCCAGTTATTTGCGCCTCCTCGAAAAGATCATCACTAAATTTATACAATGCGTAAAAATCATCTTTTTGTGACTCTGTTAAATTATTTAATAAATCATTAATTTTAAACATCAACAGCTTAACATTTTTATTTTTTTCAAATTCATTCAATACATTAATAGCTTTATCACTAGTTTTAGTTTTAAACATATCAATATTTGTAGACCAATAAAAAACATTAGGATCGTTATAAGCAATCATTACAGCGTAGTATTGCAGTTCATGTAATGGATAATTGTAAACAAAACTATAATCTTTTATTACTGACATAGAATCTTCACCATTTTTAACTCTAGTTACCATGCTATTATAATTACTTTTAATTATTTCATAATTACTATCACCTTCATCAGAACCAAGTGAATAATTATAATTAGAATATGATGCAGTCCCGTCAGAGATAAGATATACATTATAGTTTTTAATATTATTTGCATGTATTAAAGGTAGTATAATTCTTGTATGAAGGTCGTTACAAAATATATTGAACTTAGACTTATTATTAATTTCACTTAAGTCCTTAACCCATTTAATCATATATTCAAAATTTTCCCTAAAATGACTATTTGTATAATAAAACTTATAATAATTTTTAGGTAATTTATTCCAATCATAAGCATTATCTCTCTCAATTAATAAAAATGTTGGAATATTTACAGACTCGAATGATTTTAATGTGAATAAAAGTACAGGTAATGTTCCACCAAGAACAGCAATATTATACTCGTTTGCGAAAGCTTCTACTGTTTCAGTAACAATTATAAATTCACTATTTCCTTTTTTGTCATATAAGGTTAAGGTTATTTTAAGCGTACCATAACAGACATTAAATGATTCTGATGGTAATTCATCAATAGATACTAATTTGGAAGAAATTAATTCATTTTCATAATATACATCAACATTCACTTTAAATATTTCTTCGTTATTTTCAATATTTATAGATATTTTTTGTTCATTAATAATTTGATTTATATTAATTACTATATCGTCTAAATCGTAATAGAGATTAATATTATTAGACATTTCGTTCCTAACAACAAAAACTGATAAATTAGACTTGTCTTTATTTAAAACCCCTTTTTTCGATAATTCCAACAAATTATCTTCAGAAAGATTAAATTCTTTAAATAACGAAGATTTAAACACAGTTGATGCTAGGTCATCAAATATATATTTTGTTTTATTAAGATTACTATAAAAAACATTAATGTTAACGTTAATTTGAGCATTTTCTGTATAATCATACCATTTAGCATAAACGTTTATATCTTTTTTTAATTTGCTATTTATAAAACTATCTTTGTTGAATTCAAGTGTGTGTTCCTTATCAAAATACCATCCATCAAAATAATAGTTTTCTTTCTCTGGATATTCTGGTAAAGATAAATTTTCTTTACCTCTAGTTTTAATTTTTAAAATAGTGACATCATCTACAACAAAAGATATTGTATGTTTTTTCAAATTGAAGTATAAGGCGAAAATTATACATAAAATTATCGTAATTACTAAAGATATTATTGCTATAATCCATTTTGATTTATTCATTACTAATTCCTCCAAATTTATTTTTAAAACAATAGAATGAAAATTTATTACAGTTTTAACTATCTGCTATTAATTTTTCATATACGAATCAATTTACATAAAAGTTTTTTTATAAAATATAACTATTTAAGTTTTTTAGTATATAACCAATAACAACCGATTCATTAATTAATGACATAGATAGTAAAGATATTGTTTGAATTATTGGTGATTTTTATTTTATAATTATATTAGTTATAATCCAAAAAATTCATTTTCTAATACTAAACAAATTGTATGATAAATAGGTAAATGATACTCTTGAATTATATATGTTATATTAGATGGAGCTTTAATACTTATATTAGACAACTTATCTAACTCAGATAAGTTATCACCAGTTAATGTAACTACGTTCATACCTATACCTTTTGCAACTTTGGCAGCATAAACACAGTTTTTAGAATTACCAGATGTTGAGATACATAACAGTGTATCATTAACTTTACCATAATTTAATACTTGCTGAGCAAATGATAAATCTGGATTTTTATCATTTGAAAATGCAGTATTTAATGAATTGTGTACTGAAAGAGATATTGCTGGTAATCCTTTTTGTAAATTACTTGAAATATATTCGTCATCAATTTTCTCTATTAGTTTAGAATCCAATTTTCTTTCTAGAATGAATCCTTTCATTAACTCACCGACAATATGATCGGCATCTGCGCTACTACCACCATTACCACAAATCAATAACTTACCTGATAATAAATACGTATTAATAAAAATTTCACAAGAATCAATTATGCTATTTTTCAAAGGTGATAGTTCTTTTTTTCTTTCAATCAAATTTTCAATAAAATTTAAAGATGATTTTTTCATTATGCCTCCTGAATGTATCAAATGATACTTAATTATAGTTTGTTATAAAAGTCTATAAAATTATGTTTAAAAGTTTCAAAAGAAAATAACTCTTTCGTTCTCTTTTTTGCATTATCACTTAAAATTTTATAAAAATCATTGTTTTGTGAAAGTTTGATAAGAGAATCTTTATACATTGAATAATCTAACAATGGAACAGAGAGACCAGTGACGTTATTCAAATTAACAAAATTCACTCCACTTCCATCAATATCGAACGTAACAGCTGGTATACCTAAATATAAGGCTTCTGCTAATGATAGTCCAAATGCTTCATTTTTAGAGATTGAAGGAAAACAAAATATGTTAGACGCTGCAAGATAAATCTTTTTTTCTTGTTCTGTTATTTTTCCTAAAAATTTAATATTTGGGTTTGTTGCTTGTCGAATTAATTCATCAGAATCAGGACCTTTACCTGCAATCAAAAAAACAAAATCATCATTCATATCATTAGCCACAGTAATTAAATGACGTAATCCCTTATATTTAACGTGTCTTCCAATAAAAAAACAAATTGTTTTGTTATTATAATCTTGTTTAATTTGATTTACTTCAGTAATATCTTCCTGAGTCAAGTCTAGTAATTTATTTCTAATACAACTACTAATCACTTCTACCTTATACTTAAAAGGTTGTAGTTCAAGTGAATTCTCCATGTAATTTTTTGATGTTACAATAATTTTAGATGCTTTTTTATATATTTTTTTTTGGCTTGGAATAAAAAATAATTTTAAAAATTTTTGTTTAACTATATCTGCATGATGATGAACTATTATTTTTTCACTATATTTTATTTTACTGAGAATATACAAAACAAAAGGGTTTGGTGCATGTAGGTGAATAAAATCAGGTTTAAACTCCTTCAACAATTTTTTTAGTGCTTTTTTATATTTAAAACTAATTGCTTGAGATCTTAGTTTTTTAAAATACCCAATTCGTGTAATTTCTACATCATCAACGTAATCAATTAAAGTGTTTTTTGAATCATTAAAACAGATTACTTTTTGTTCGTAAAGGTCTTTTAAGGATAAAACAATGTCTTGAGCTGTCACTTCTATTCCACCAATATGAGGAGAATAATAATTACTAATATGTAAAATTTTTTTCATTATTAAAGCTCCTTAAGTGAATTAATTATAGTATAGTGATAAACTTTTTTTTGTAATTCATATTTACCTTTTAATAAATACAATTTTCTAATTCCAAATTCATATGCAGCATCAAGATCAGACATTTTATCTCCTATCATTATACTGTTTTCTATGTCAATTTCATTATTAAGAGCATACTTTAAAAACATTCCAGCTTTAGGTTTTCTACAATCACAATCATCATTATCAGAATGAGGGCAGTAAAGAATATCATTTATATCTATATTTTTTGTTTTAAAATATCCAATTAACCAATTATTTAATTTTAAGAAAGTATCTAAAGAATAATAACCTTTTGCTATTCCGGCTTGATTAGTTACTATTACGATATCATAACCTTGTTTTTGAAATTTTAGACAAAGATCAAAAATACCATCTATAAATACAAAGTTATCAATTGTATGTACATGACCAAAATCTTGATTTATAACACCATCTCTATCTAAAAATAAAGTTTTTTTCATCTTTAAAATCCTCTTGAACTTTTTCATAATCATCCGGTATTCCTATATCTATAAAATAACTATCAGATATAAATGAATCAATATATATTTGATTAGTGTATTTCTCAAACACTTCTTTTTCAATAGAAAATGTTGTAGGTAAATCATATAATTCAAATATTTTTTTTCTTAAAAAATAAACACCAGCATTTATATATCCAGAACTTCCTTCTTTTTTTTCATTAAATTTAATAATACGTCCTTCATTAATTAAAAGAGATCCATATCTTGACATATCACTCATTTTTTTACAAGCAAGTGAAAGTAGATTATTAGAAGTAAATAAATTGTAATTAATATTAAAAAAAGTATCTCCATTTAAAACATAAAAATACTCTTCTTTGATTAAAGGTAACGCTTTAACTATACATCCACCAGTGCCTAATGGCGTATTTTCGATAGAGTACTGAATTTCAATATTTTTGTACCTATATCCAAAATAATTAACAATAACCTCATACTTATATCCAACCGCCAAGACTACATTGCAAAATCCCTGTTGATTTAGATTTTCTAAAATATATTCTAAAAATGGTTTTCCATTAACTATGGCCATTGGTTTAGGTCTATCATTTACTACACTTTGTAATCTGGTTCCGTATCCACCAGCAAGAATTAAAGCTGTCATATTATGACTCGAGGTACCATGACTTGGTACCTTTTTCAACAAATTGAAATTCAACTATTTTACCATCAAATTTGCTTAAAGCTTTTATTATAGCTAATTTTTTTAAAGGGTCTATTATAAACATCATGAAACCTCCGCCACCTGCACCACTAATTTTACCTGCGTATGCTCCAGCATTAATAGCAGTTTCAAATATGTCGTCTATATGTGAATTTGATATTGAATTAGAAGTTTTTTTCTTTGCATCCCAACCTTTATTAAGTTCTTGAGCCAAAAGTTTTATATCACCTTTTAAAAGTGCTTCCTTCATTACATTTGTAGAGCTTTTTAAGGCTATCATACTATCTAAATTATTATCTCTATTTTTTGTAGTAGAACTAATTTGTTCATCAATAATTTTAGCTGACTCTCTTGAAACACCAGTAAAGTACAATAACATAGACTCTTCAAGTTCATTAATAAACCAATTTCTAATTCTTAATGGATTTACTATAACTCGATTATTTGCATAAAATTCCATTAAATTAAAACCACCAAATGTTGCAGCATATTGGTCTTGCTTACCACCAGATAAATTCAAATCATTTCTTTCAATATCAAAAGCTAATTGAGCAATATCATATTCACCTAATGGTAATTTTAATAACTCTACAAAGGCTTTTATCATAACTACAACCATTGTTGATGAAGATCCTAAACCAGAACCAGGAGGAGCATCAGAAAATGTAGTTATTTTAACAAAAACATCTTCATTATTATTATAATCTTTAACAATTCTATTATAGACTCCTATATGAAGTCTTAAACTATCTGAAAGTAGAGGTTTACTATTTAAATCAAACTCAATAGATTCACTAATATCTAATGCTTCAAAAATAATTCTTTCATTATTTAGTCTTTCAATTGTACAATGTGCATACAAATTTATTGTAGCATTAAGTACTAATCCACCATGAATATCACAAAATGGTGAAAGATCAGTACCCCCACCTGCTAAACCTATTCTTAATGGTGCTTTTGCTCTAACTTTCATATTAAATCTCCTTTGTTTAAATATATAATAATTCACGGTAAATCCTTATTACCTAATATTTGTTAGTTACTTTTAACTACTCTTTTTTTAGGTGTATGAGATATAATTCCAACACCTAAGTACAATGCAGTATAGTCAATTTCTTTCTATCTTCATATAAAACATCGTTATTACCGTGATTAACTCATCAATCAGCGATTCACATTAACTTTTGTAAGTAATTACATATTTTCTTTTTGTCATAAAAGTTCTTCTATTACAAGAGATTTAAAACAAACAATATATATTTGATTTAAAAGAATAATAAACAATTGAAAAGAAGCATCTAAAGATATTTTTCTAAAAATTATAAATAAATCAGTAACTCTAGTGTCATTAGTTACCCTAAATTTCTTTAATATTCTTTAAGTTCTTCTTTGGTAAGAAATTTTTAAACTTGATAATCATTTTATTTATACAT
>JBOFSX010000054.1:0-4340 GCA_051651765.1 Anaeroplasmataceae bacterium
ATGTATATTTAGCATTAGATAATGATTTGGAGATTCTACCATTAATTAATAAAATTGATTTACCGTCAGCTGACCCTGATAGAGTAAAAAAAGAAATAGAAGATGTAATAGGTCTTCCTTCAGATGAAGCAGTTTTAGCAAGTGCAAAAGCCGGACTAGGTATAAAAGAAATACTTGAACAAATAGTTAAGTATGTTCCTGCTCCAAAAGGCGATCCAATGGGAGAGGTTCAAGCTTTAATTTTCGATAGTGCTTTTGATTCTTATAGAGGTGTAATTATTCTTGTAAGAATTGTAAGTGGAACTATTAAACGTGGTGATACTATTAAATTAATGGCTACTAACAAAACATATCAAGTTGTTGAATTAGGTGTTAGGACTCCTAAAGAAGTATCTAGAGAATTTTTAACAGTTGGTGATGTAGGTTTTATTACTGCCAGCATTAAAGATATTAATGTTGTACATGTCGGAGATACTATTACTACAATTGAAAATCCTTCACAAATACAACTTGAAGGATATAGAAAATTAAATCCTATGGTATTTTGTGGATTATATCCTATTGATTCAAAACAATATCCTGAATTAAGAGATGCATTAGATAAATTAAAATTAAGTGATGCTGCTCTAATTTATGAAGCGGAAACATCACAAGCACTAGGATTTGGATTTAGAACAGGATTCTTAGGACTATTACATATGGATATCATCCAAGAGAGAATTTCAAGAGAATTTGGTATTGAACTAATAGCGACAGCTCCATCTGTTTCTTATCATGTTAGCTTAACAGATGGTTCAAATGTAACTATTGATAATCCTGCTCAACTACCACCCTTAACAACTATTAAATCTATTTCTGAGCCTTTTGTTAAAGCTACTATTATGACTCCTAACGAATATGTAGGTGCTGTTATGGATATTTGTCAAAAGAAGCGTGGAACGTTTTTAAATATGAAATATATGGAAGAATCTAGAGTGGTTTTGCATTATGATATTCCTTTGTTAGAAATTGTATATGATTTTTTTGATAGATTAAAATCACAAACTAAAGGATATGCTTCATTTGATTATGAATTAGGTGATTATCAAGAAAGTAAACTAGTAAAGATGGATATACTTCTTAACGGAGATGTTGTAGATGCGTTAAGTGTTATTGTTCATAAAGATTTTGCTTATCCAAGAGGAAAGTCTATTGTAGAAAAACTAAAAACACTTATACCTAGACAAATGTTTGAAATCCCAGTTCAAGCAGTAATCAATAATAAAGTTATTGCGAGAAGTGATATTAAAGCTATGAGAAAAGATGTTTTGTCTAAGTGTTATGGTGGAGATGTTAGTAGAAAGAAAAAACTATTAGAAAAACAAAAAGAAGGTAAGAAAAAAATGAAATCTATAGGAACTGTTGATGTTCCACAAGATGCTTTCTTAGCTATACTTTCTACAGACGAGGATTAAAATAATGAAAACTAAAGTTGCTTTTTTATATGATTTTGATAAAACTCTATGTACTAAAGATATGCAGGAATATTCATTTATACCCAATGTTAATTTGACTGCTAGTCAATTTTGGCAAAACACATCAGATAGATATAAAAATGGCGAGATGGATAAAATACTAGCATATATGTATGAAATGATTATTAGTGCTAAAAAAAGTAATATTAAACTTACTAGAAATTATTTAAATGATTGTGGAAAAAATATAGAGTATTTTAATGGCGTTGAAACTTGGTTTGATAGAATTAATGAATTTGCAGACGGCTTAAATATTGAAATTGAACATTACGTTATATCTTCAGGTCTTTTAGAGATTATTGAAGGTAGTACTATTTTTAAAAATTTTAAACAAGTCTATTCTTGTGAATTTTTATATGAGGACGATGTAGCTGTATTTCCAGCTTACTCAATTAACTATACAATGAAAACACAATTTCTTTTTAGAATTTCAAAAGGTATCTTTGAATTAAATAATGATACCGATCTTAATACTAAACAAAATGAAAAATACATTGAAATTGATAATATGATTTATTTTGGTGATGGTATTACAGATATCCCTATTATGAATTTGGTTAAAAATGCTAACGGAAATTCTATCTTAGTTTTTGATAAAATGAATTTTGAAAAGATTAAAACGATTGTAAAAGATGATAGATGTACACACTATTGTGAAGCTGATTATTCTACAGATTCTGTTTTAGATAAAACTGTTAAAAAGTGTTTAGAAAAAATTAAAATTGATAACGAACTGTTAGTTAGCAAGAAGAAAATTCAAAAGAAACTTGAGGTGTAATATGAACTATTTAGAAAAATCATTAATGTGGAAAAATAATACAATGTTACCCGTTTATTTGAAGGACGAACTAAATGCTATGTCAAATGAAGAACTAGAAGAAGCATTTACATCTGATATTGAATTTGGTACCGGGGGTCTTAGAGGTATTATTGGTGTTGGTACAAATAAAATGAATATTTACACAATTCAAAAAACGACTCAAGGTTTTGCTGATTATTTATTATCAAAAAATATGGATTCAAAACGTAAAGGTGTAGTTATTGCTTTTGACAATAGACATTTTTCAAAAGAATTTGCTTTGATTTCTGCTAAAGTTTTAGCTTCTAACTCGATTAAAGTTTACTTATACGAAGAGTTAAGACCTACACCGCAACTATCGTTTTCAGTAAGACATTTAAAAGCTTGTGCTGGTATTATGATTACAGCAAGTCATAACCCAAAAGAATACAATGGATATAAAGTGTATGATGAAACAGGATGTCAACTAACAATTGATGATTGTAACATTTTAATTGAAAAAATTAATCAAATAACAGATATATTTAACATAGAAACAAAATTGAATGGTAATTTAATTAGTTTTATTAAAGATGAGTTAGATAGTATTTATTTGAATGATATTAAAAGTGTTCAAATAAATGAAAATCACAATAAAAACTTTAAAGTTGTTTATACGCCTCTTCATGGTACGGGCCAAGCATATATTCCTGATTTTTTAAAATCTTTAGACTATAATGTTTTTCCTGTTATACAACAAATGACAAATGATCCGAATTTTTCAAATGTAAAATCTTCCAACCCAGAAGAAAAGGACGCTTATATAGAAGCTATAGAACTTGCTAAAAAAGAAAATGCAGATATAGTTATAGCTACTGACCCAGATGCGGATAGATTAGGGGTTGTGTGCCGTCATAATAATGAATACGTATTTTTAACAGGTAATGATACGGCGGCTATAATATTTAATTATATATGTAAACAAAAGGCATTAAATAAGACTTTATTAAAAGATTCATATTTGTTCTCAACTATAGTTTCACAATCCTTAACAAAGTTAATTGCCGACAACTATAATGTAAAAACTAAATATACTCTTACAGGTTTTAAATTTATTGGTGAACAAATTAATAAATTAAAAGAAAATGAACATTTTATATTTGGTTTTGAAGAGTCTTATGGATGCTTATTAAAAGATTCTGTAAGGGATAAGGATTCTATTCAGGCTATACTGATTGTATTAGAGATTGTAGGTTATTATAAGTCATTAAACATGTCTATGCTTGATGGGTTAAATGAAATTTATAAAGAATATGGCTATTTTAAAGATAGTATTACAAATATAGTGTTAAAAGGTATAGACGGTAAAGAAAAGATTAACTCTATAATGGATTATTTTAGAAATAATGAAATTAAATTAAGAGGCTTTCAAATCGATAATAAAATTGATTATAATGTAAAAATTTCTGATTTGCCCAAAAGTAATGTAATTAAATTTATATTAGGTAATGGATCTTGGTTTGTTTTAAGACCAAGTGGTACAGAACCAAAACTTAAAGTATATTACAGTATTAAATCAAATAGCGTAGAATCATGCGAAAAATTAATAGATAACTTAAAAGAACAAATATTAGATATTATTAGTTCTTTATAATGAATAGGAGAAATATATGGCATTAACAGCTGGAATAGTAGGATTACCTAATGTTGGTAAATCAACATTATTTAACGCAATTACAAAATCACAGGCATTAGCAGCTAATTACCCATTTGCTACAATAGAACCGAACGTAGGGGTTGTTGAAGTACCTGATAAAAGATTGTCTGTTTTAAAAGAATTATATAAACCACAAAGAGTATTACATGCTCTATGTGAATTCACAGATATTGCTGGATTAGTTAAAGGGGCAAGTAAAGGTGAAGGTTTAGGAAATCAATTTTTATCGAATATTAGAATGTGTGATGCTATAATTGAAGTAGTTAGATGTTTTAAAGATGAAAATATAACACATGTTGAAGGTAGTGTTGATCCTATTAGAGATGCTATA
>JBOFSX010000055.1:0-8810 GCA_051651765.1 Anaeroplasmataceae bacterium
TGGAGCTGGTGGAGTTTTATGTGCAGAAATGGCTAAATCTATCGCTGCTCTAGGTGCTAAAGTTGCTATATTAGACTTAACTTACGATAATGGAGTTAAAGTTGAAAAAGAAATTACTAGCGCTGGATTTGTTGCTAAAACTTACAAATGTAATGTTTTAGAAAAAGATTCAATTAAAGCTGCTCATGAAGCAATTTTAAAAGATTTAGGAAAATGCGATATCCTAATTAATGGTGCTGGAGGAAATAATCCAAAAGCTAACACTGATGAAGAATTCTTCTCAAATGAGAAAAAAGAAGGAGTTAAAACTTTCTTTGACTTAGATGAATCTGGAATCAAATTTGTATTTGATTTAAATTTCATGGGAACACTTTTACCAACTCAAGAATTTATTCAAGATATGATTGGTAGAGAAGGATGTTCAGTAATCAATATTTCATCAATGAACTCATTTACTCCATTAACAAAAATTCCTGCATATAGTGCAGCAAAATCAGCAATTAGTAACTTCACTCAATGGTTATCAGTTCATTTTGCTAAACAAAATATTAGAGTTAATGCTATTGCACCAGGTTTCTTTGTTACTAAACAAAATGAAAAATTATTATTTAATGAAGATGGTTCTAGAACAGCTAGAACTGACAAAATTTTAAGAAACACTCCAATGGATAGATTTGGTTCTGCTGAAGAATTAATCGGTTCAATCATTTTCTTATGCAGTCCTTCTGCGTCAGGATTTGTAAATGGTGTTGTTTTACCTATAGATGGTGGATTCAGCGCATATAGCGGTGTATAATTAAATTAAAGAGGAACTACTTGTTAACCAAGTAGTTCCTCTTTTTTGATTATATGAATATTACAGATATTATTTATATATATGCAAACTATTATTATGTTATTAACTTCAATGCATATCGCATTTTTATATAATGAATCAATAGAATAATTCAAAAGAGAACTATCGTAAATGTTTCTAATAAGATCAGTTCTATATTTTTTTTCTCTTTTTTCCCAAATTGGTTTTGGCTTTATTTTGTGATATTTTAAATAATCAATATAAATTAACTCTTTTGCTTTTTCAATATTTATAAAATTAATATGACTTAAATAATTAATTAAAGTTGTAAATACACTGTCAAGAGTATTGAACTTATCTAAATGAAATTCAGTTAACCCTCTAAAAAAATCAAAATAATTATCTATAAAATTTAATATGTAATTTATAGATTTGTTTAAAAATGATTTGTTATAAAAAGTCTCTAAAGAATTTTCGCATAAGTGAATTATTTCAATATCTTTAGAAGATAACACGTTATTTTTTTTAATTTCATAAGGGGCTGATTTATCAAACTCGTAATCATACATATCTTTTTCAGCTTCTAGTTTAGTGCCATGTAATAACTTTAAAAAACCTAGTTGTAACTCTTTAGGCCTTAAACTCATTACTTCATTAAAAGTGTTTATAAATGAATCAAGATTTTCTTCAGGCAATCCAGCGATTAAATCTAAATGTAAATCTATTTTACAACCCTTATGAATTAGTTTTATATTATCAAATAACTTTTTGTTATCTTGAATTCTATAAACTAATTGATTGCTTCTTAAGTTTAATGATTGAATACCTATTTCAAATCTAAATAAATCTTTGGGTGATACTTTGTTAATATAATCAATTAGATCAGAATCTAATAAGTCACCTGTTATCTCAAATTGAAATGAATTATTAGGTTTATGATTTGAAACCAAAAAATCTACTAATTCAATAAATTTCATTTTGTTAACATTAAAAGTTCTGTCTAAAAATTTAATGATTTTTGCACCTTTGTTTAATAAAAGAAGTAGATCTTCTTTTATTTTATCCATAGAAAAGAATCTAACACCTTTTTCTAAACTAGCCATACAATAAGAACAATTATAAGGACACCCTCTACTTGTTTCAAAATAAATTATTCTATTAGATACATCATCAATTAAATCATAAGCTGTTTT
This sequence comes from Anaeroplasmataceae bacterium, assembly GCA_051651765.1. Classification (GTDB taxonomy): domain Bacteria; phylum Bacillota_I; class Bacilli_A; order Acholeplasmatales; family Anaeroplasmataceae; genus JBOFSX01. Next base: position 1,990 of record JBOFSX010000055.1, read on the forward strand.
AATTTCGTCAAGTTTAACTTGTTCATCAAAAGTAAATTTATCTTTATAATATAGATTAGGAATATTATCAATTGAAATATTAGATTCAATAGCATCAAGAAGTAGTTTGTATGTCTTTTCTCCTTCGTTTTTGATAACATAATCACAATATATGCTTATATATTCAAACGCATTATAACTAACCTCAGGACCTCCTAATATAATAGTAGGTCTTTTTTTATTTACCATTAATTTTGAACATATTGATTTGATATGTTCTATATTCCAAATGTAGCAAGAAAAAGCAACTGTATCGAATTCATTTAGCGTAATGTAATCATATATTACATCTAAGTTCTCTTTTGTTGTGTATTCTTTTGTGACTACATCTTGATTAGCATTTTTCTTAAGTAACAGTATTGCAAGATTAACATGTATATATTTAGCGTTTATGGCGACTATTAAATTTTTCAATCGATGCACCTCTAGGTTTAATTAAACATTTTTTATCATGACCAATAAGATCTTCTCTTTTTGCTAATGTTAATGCTTCAAATACTAGATCATAATTTTTTGGATTTTTAAATTGTAATAATGCTCTTTGCATAGCTTTTTCATGACTTTTTTTAGGAACATAAACTTCTTTATTAGTAAATGGATCTATACCTGTATAAAACATACAAGTAGAAGCAGTACCAGGAGTTGGGTAGAAGTCTTGAACTTGTTCAGGAGTATAACCTATCTCTTTTAAATACTCAGCTAACTTAATTGCTGAATGAATAGTAGAACCTGGATGACTAGACATTAAGTAAGGAACTAAATACTGGTCTTTATCATTTTTAACATTTAATTTTTTATATAATGCAGTAAACTGATCATATAATTCTTTAGATGGTTTTCCCATTTTTTCTAGTACTGCATCATCAATATGTTCAGGAGCTACTTTTAGTTGTCCTGAAATATGATGCTTAACTAATTCTTCTAAGAATTCTTTATTTCTATCATACATAACATAGTCATATCTAATACCTGATCTTACGAATACTTTTTTTATTCCATCTAAGTTTCTTACTGTTTTAAGAATATCTAGGTAAGCACTATGATCAACTTTTAAATTATTACACGGTTTAAATGATAAACATCTTTTATTTTTACATACACCATGTTCTAACTGTTTGTCGCATGCAGGGTCGTAAAAGTTTGCACTTGGTCCACCGATATCATGTATATAACCTTTAAAGTTATCCATCTTAGATATAATTTTAGCTTCATCCACTATAGATTCTTTTGTTCTTGATTGAATGATTCTACCTTGATGAAATGTTAATGCGCAAAAATTACATCCTCCATAACAACCTCTATTAGCTATAATAGAAAATTGAACTTCATCAATCGCAGGTACATGACCTTTTGCTTCAATCAATGGATGACACTTTCTCATATAAGGAAGAGCATATGTCATATCCATCTCTTCTTTAGTTAAAGGAAATTCAGGAGCATTTTGTACTAAATAAAAATCTTTATATTTTTCAACTAAAGGAAGTCCATTATATGGGTCCGTATTTTCATACTGTAGTTTAAATGATTCTACATATTTAAATCTATTTGTTTTAGCTTCGTTAAATGAAGGAAGCATAATATGTTTATATGGTAGATGAGATTCATCTTTAGTTATATAACAACTGTTTCTAATATAGATTATATCTTTAGCTTTTAAACCTCCATCAAGAGCATCAGCTACTTGAACTATAGTTTTTTCACCCATACCATATAAAAGTAGATCAGCTTTAGAATCTACTAAAACAGAAGGCATTACTCTATCATCCCAATAATCATAATGTGATAGTCTTCTAAGAGATGCTTCAATACCACCTATAATTACATCTACATCTGGAAATAACTGTTTTAATTTATTGCAGTATCTAATTAAAGCTCTATCTGGTCTTTTTCCCATTTCCCCATTAGGTGTATAATAATCTTTAGAACGTAATCTTTTACTAACGGTATAGTGATTAACCATACTATCTATATTACCACTTGATACTATGAACGCTAATCTAGGTTTACCAAATAATGTAAAATCACTATCTTTATTAATATCAGGTTGTGAAACAATACATGAAGTATAACCAAAGTTTTCAAGTATTCTTGTTATAATTGCACATCCAAAAGAAGGATGATCTATATAAGCATCTCCTGTTATATATATAAAGTCTGGTTGTGTCCAACCTCTATCTTTCATTTCCTCTAATGTTATTGGTAAAAACGCCATAATATCACTCCTAAATTGTTTAAACTAATATTAACATAGTTAAGAGTATTAATCTATATACGATGCTTATTTATACTAATATCGAACTAATAGCAAATGAGTCTTAAACTTTATTTAAAAATTAACTATGTTATAATTTTAATAAGAGGTGATTATTATGAAAACAATATATTTAGCGGGTGGATGCTACTGGGGAGTAGAACATTATTTTAAACAAATAAATGGTGTAATTAAAACTAGTGTAGGATTTGCTAATGGTAATACATCAAATCCTACTTATTTTGATGTTTGTAAAAATAATACTGGACATGCTGAATGTGTAAAAGTAGATTATGATGAAACAAAAGTATCGTTACATTTTTTATTAGATATGTTTTATCATGCTATAGATCCAACATCTTTAAATAAGCAAGGTAATGATATTGGAGTACAATATAGAACAGGTATATATTATACAGATACATTTGATTTGAAAGTAATAAATGAATCTATCGCTGATTTGCAAAAATCATACAAAGATAAAATACAAATAGAAGTAAAACCATTAATTCATTATTTTGAGGCTGATGAGTCTCATCAAGACTATTTAAACAAACATACTAATGGTTATTGTCATATACCAAAATCATTATTTGAATTTGCTAGAAACGTTAAAGACAATTCTTTTAACTTTAAAATAAAAGATGATGAAACATTAAAAAAAGAACTTTCTGATCTACAATATAATGTTACTCAAAATGGAGCAACAGAAAAACCTTTTGATAACGAGTATAATTCTAATTTTGAAAAAGGAATATATGTAGATGTCACTACAGGAGAACCTTTATTCATATCTACTGATAAATTTGAATCTGGATGTGGTTGGCCAAGTTTTTCTAAACCTATTAAAAACTTTACCGTTAAAGAGATTATAGATAATAAACTAGCTGTTGAGAGAATTGAAGTAAAAGCAAGAAATAGCAATGCTCACTTAGGACATGTATTTAACGATGGTCCAGAAGAATTAGGTGGATTAAGATATTGCATAAATAGTGCAGCATTAAAGTTTATAAAAAAAGACAAAATGAAAGAAGAAGGATATGAAGAATATCTAGGTTTATTAGATGAATAAATTAATTAATAATGGGATATACAAACATTTTAAAGGAAACTTATATTTAGTAATAGATACGGTTTATCATTCTGAAACTAAAGAAGAGTATGTATTATACAAAGCTTTTAGTGATGATAAACTTTATATTAGACCTAAAGATATGTTTTTATCTAATATAGATAAAGTTAAATACCCTGAAGTTAATCAAGAATATAGATTTGAATATATAAAAAATAACGACTAATCTTATTAAATGTTTTATAATATAATATACATATACATTTAAGGAGTATTAATATGGCTATCCCTAAAATAATTACAAAACAAGCAATAGAAAATGCATTAAATTATATTGATCAAAATGATATACCAGAAAAGAATTTAAGTAGAAAGTATATGCTAGTCAGAGGTAACTCTATCTATCCACCGCTTTATGTTCTAAAAATAGCTAATCAGTTATTAGATAATAATGATCCTAAAGCAAATTACTATAATTCTGTTGAAGCTGTAAATTTCTTAATTAAAGAAGGATATAAAGTAAATACATTGCAATCTGACTTTACTCTTACAATTACTTCAGAGGAAGTTTATTCTAATGATGAAGATTTTAATATAGATGACTTAAGCTATGGAGAAGTATTAAAGCCCATAGATACATACTTTGAATCATCTAATGGTGAGGTTAAAAAAAGAATAAGAGATAAGAATGAAAAATCAATATCTAATCAAACTCTTCCTAAACTTGCTATGCAAATCTTTGAATCAAACTTACTTGGTCTATCAGACGAAGAGAAATTGAATTTTCCTACCTGTAAATATTTCAAAAACGCAGAAACAATTAAAGGTATATATTCTAATGTGGAAGAATATGCTAAGGTAAGAAAAGGTTTAGAAAAATTGGAGTATAAAACAAAAACTGATGAAGAATTTGTGATATATTCGTGGAGTATATTTTCACACATTCTATTTATTCAAGAATGCCTAAAAAGATTTGCTAATAAAGGAGATAAATTTATTTTGAAATATAAGACAAAACCTTTAAATGAAATAATAAATGAGCGCAACGAAGATGATCAACCTAATGGATATATTAATATCTTAGTTAATAATTTAATGTCTTCTAAAAATATAATCCTTAGAGGAGCTCCTGGAACTGGTAAAACCTATTTATCAAAACAAATCGCAACATACATTGCATCTAACTTTAAAACATCAAATTATAATGAATTATCTAAAGAAGAATTAGAACAAATAGAATTTGTTCAATTTCATCCAAGTTTTGACTATACAGACTTTGTTGAAGGTCTTAGACCTGTTACCTTAGATAATCAACAAGTAGGTTTTGAATTACAACCGGGTATATTTAAAAACTTTATTTCAAAGGCTAAAATAAATTATCTTGATTCAATAAAAGAGGATAAACAATTTCAAATTGAATCTAACTCTATGAATAAAATTAATGCCTTTTTTTCTTCTATTGATTTTGATGATAATAGTTTTGAAATCCAAAGCGGTAATAATTTTAAGATAACTAATATAGATGAAAAACATATCTATATATCTATTCCTTCGAATGAAGTATCTAGCACGTTAAAATTAAAGATTAGTATTTTAAAGCAAATGTTAGATTCAAAGTTAGAGTTTAAATTAAGAAAAGACTTATCTATTTTTTTAAACCAGAAATTTGGCACGCAAGAAAATTCATATTACTTTGTCTTATTTAAAGAAATATCATCAATAAACGTCAATGCTCCGCTAGTAGAAAAAACCAAACAAAAAAAATATGTATTTATTATTGATGAAATTAATAGAGGTGAAATATCTAAAATATTTGGTGAACTATTCTTTTCTATAGATCCTGGATATAGAGGTGTCTGTGGAAGTATATCTACTCAGTATTCAAATCTACATGAAGATAATAATGAAAAATTCTATATCCCTGAAAATGTATATATCATTGGAACTATGAATGATATAGATAGATCGGTTGATAGTTTTGATTTTGCTATGAGAAGAAGATTTAGATTTATTGAAGTAAAAGCAAGTGATAGATTAGAAATGTTAGATATTTTAGATGATAAAAAAGAATTAGCCATAGCTATAATGAATTCTATTAATAGTGAAATTAATAAAGTCGAATCATTAAATGAAAATTATCACATTGGACCATCATACTTTTTAAAACTTAATCACATTGGTGTAGAAGAGTTATGGACTGATTTTATAGAACCTCTACTACAAGAATATATTAGAGGTATGTATGATGAAAAAGAAATTCTAAATAAACTGAAAGATTCATACTTTGCTCCTTTAAATGAAAACTAATACATTAAAAACACAAGATAATAAAATATCAGATAAGTCTTTTTACTCAAGCATAAATACTCTATCAAATAAAATTTTAAATAAAACTTTAGAACAACTAGAGCTAGAAGGTATATTTGTATACCCTGAAACTTTAAAAGAATCTTTAGATATAACTAAAGAACAAAAACTTTTAGAATCAATAGGAAACAATTATAAAACCTCAAATCTAATGGGATTTATAGGATATAAAAGTGATTCATTAATAATTGAATCTAGATTTTCTAATAACGAACATGACTATTTTTTTCAGTATCTTCTTGATAAGGTTTTAGAAATTCCAAACATAATTAATTTAAATACAAGTACTAATCAAAAAGATAGATTATTCAACTTATATTTATTTTTGTTTCCTCAGTATTTAAAAAAAGCATTACGAAAAGGTTTGTTTAAGACATACATTAATAAGTCATACAACGATTCTAATGTAAAAGGTGCTATTGATATTAAAAGACATATTAAATCAAATATCCCATTTAGCGGTAATGTTGCTTACAATACCAAAGAATTGACTACAGATAATTACATTATTAACTTGATTAGACATACTATCGAATATATTAAAATGAAACCTTCATCTAGTATTATTTTAAATAAAATTAAAGAAGAAGTTAGTTTGATTAATTCTAATACAACTTATAATAGAGGACAATTAAGAAAAATTATAATTGATAACAATAAAAATATCATAAGACATTCTTATTATCATGAATATAAAGAACTTCAAAAACTTTGTATTATGATTTTACAACATGAAAATCACAGTATAGGTTTTGGTAAAAATGAAATATATGGTGTACTATTTGATGGATCATGGTTATTTGAAGAATACATAAACACATTGATAAGTGATAATTTTTATCATCCGTCTAATAAAGTAGGTCAAAATAGACAAAATCTCTTTAACAATAATACAGGACATATATATCCTGATTTTATATCTAAACAAAATAATATAATTGCAGACGCAAAATATAAACCTAAAACTAATATTGCTAACAAGGATTACCTGCAGATATTAGCATATATGTTTAGATTTAATTCTAAAAAATCATATTTTATATATCCTGATATCTTAGACGATGAAGAACAAGTGTTAAATTTACAATCAGG
>JBOFSX010000056.1:0-2931 GCA_051651765.1 Anaeroplasmataceae bacterium
ATGCACTTTGTAAAACTGTTTCATAGAGCTCTTATTTGCATTGCATATGCATGCTTCTAATGTGTTAGAGCTTTTAGGCATAACTAAATCAAATAAGATCTTCAATGCACAGATCGAGAATTTTACTGTTTCTAAGCAATTTTAAGCATGCATATGCAGTAAAGCTTTAGTACAAAGCATTCATATGCTGTAAATCTTTTTGAGCAAGAGTTATTTCAGTCATTCAATGTTAGAAGTGCACTTTGTAAAACTGTTTCATACAACTCTTATTTGCATTGCATATGCATGGTTTTAATAAGTAAGCGCTTTGATGCATATCTAGAACTTGTAAGATATTCCATGAACAAAAAGAAAACATTGGTTTTTCTAAGCTAGTGTTTCTAAGCAATGCAAAACATGCATATATATGCAGTATCATGCATATGCTGTAAAACTTCTTTTTTGGTGAGAGTTAGATTTTGCATGCAATGTTAGAAGTACATGTAGCAGTTTCTAAAATTGTTTCTAACAATTGCACCAAGTTCTTATTTGCAATGCATATACACATTTCTAATGTGTTAGAGCTTTCATGCATAACTAGAATCTGTTAAAATTTCTGTGCAGACAAGAGAATGTTATTGTTTCTATGCAATAAAAAGCATGCATATGCTGTAAAACTTCCTTTTCAACGAGAGTAATTTAAGCCATGGAATGTTAGAAGAACAGCTTGCACTTTGTAAAACTGTTTTATTCAGCTCTTTTTTGCATTGTATATGCATGGATCTAATGAGTTGGGCATAATTAAAACATGTAAGATCTTCCATGCACAGAACGAGAATGTTGGTATTTCTAAGAAATTCTAAGCACGCATATGCAGTGAATCTTTAGTACAAAGCATGCATATACTGTAAAAACTTCTTTCTGAGCCAGAGTTATTTCAATCATTCAACGTTAGAAGTACTCCTTGGCCTTTGTAAAACTGTTTCACACAGTTCTTATTTGCATTGCATATGCATGGTTCTAATACTTTAGAACTATTAGTCATAACTAAAAATGTAAGATCTTCCAAGCACAGAAAGAGAATGATGGTGTTTCTAAGCAATACAAAGCATGCATAAACAGTAAAGATTCTATACAAAGCATGTATATACTGTAAAATTTATTTTTCAGCGAGAGTTAGATCATTCATGATGTGTTAGAAGAAAATGTAATACTTTCTAAAATTGTTTCTTACATTTGAAAAAAGTTATTATTTGTAATGCATATACACATTTCTAATGTGTTAGAGCCTTTATGCATAACTAGAACATGTAAGCTCTTCCATGCACATAATTAGAATGTTAAAGTTTCGAAGCAATGCAAAGCATTATGCAGTAAAGCTTCAATACAAAGCAGGCATATGCTGTAAAACTTCTTTTTGAGACAGAGTTAATTCATGCATGCAATGTTAGATGTACAGCTTGCAATTTGTAAAACTGTTTCATACAGCGCTTATTTACATTGCATATGCATGGTTCTAATGTGTTAGAGCTTTTATGCATAACTAGAACTCTTTAGATCTTCCATGGACAAAAAGCTTTGTTAGAAGTAAATGTAGCACTTACAATAATTGTTTCGAACTTTTGCAACAAGTTCTTATTTGCAAAGCAAAGCTTGCATTATGCAGTAAAGGTTCAAGACAAAGCATGCTTATGGTGTAAAACTTATTTTTGAGCATATACACATTTCTAATATATTAGAGATTTCATGCATAACAAGAATATGTTAGAGCATCTATATACAGATAGGGGATGTTATTGTCTCTAAACATATCAAAGCATGCATATGCCGTAAAGCATCAATACAAAGCATGCATATGCTGCAAAATTGATTTTGAGCCAGAGTTACTTCATGCATGCAATGTTAGAACAACTGCATGCACTTTGTAAAACTGTTTCATAGAGCTCTTATTTGCATTGCATATGCATGCTTCTAATGTGTTAGAGCTTTTAGGCATAACTAAATCAAATAAGATCTTCAATGCACAGATCGAGAATTTTGGTGTTTCTAAGCAATTTTAAGCATGCATATGCAGTAAAGCTTTAGTACGAAGCATTCATATGCTATTAATCTTCTTTTTGAGCAAGAGTTATTTCAGTCATTCAATGTTAGAAGTGCACTTTGTAAAACTGTTTCATACAACTCTTATTTGCGTTGCATATGCATGGTTTTAATAAGTAAGCGCTTTGATGCATATCTAGAACTTGTAAGATATTCCATGAACATAAAGAAAACATTGGTTTTTCTAAGATAGTGATTCTATGCAATTCAAAGCATGTATATGCAGAAAAGATTCAATACAATGCATGCATATGCTGTAAAAGATATTTTTGAGCCAGAGTTTGTTAATGCATGCCATGATAAAAGTACCCCTTACTCATTGTAAAACTGTTTCATACTCCTATTTGCATTGCATATGCATGTGTCTAATACGTTAGAGCTTTTATTCATGACTAGAACTTGTTAGATATTCCAAGAACAGAAAGAAAACGTTGGTTTTGCTAAGGTATCGATTCTATGCAATACAAAAGCATGCATATGCCGTAATTCTTCAATGCAAAGCATGCATGTGCTCTAAAACTTCTTTTTCAATGAGAGTAAAGGATTGCAATGTTATAGAAGAACAGCTTGCACTTTGTAAATAGTTTCATACAGTCCTTGCTTGCATTGCAAATGCCTAGTTCTAATGTATTGGAACTTTAATGCACAGCTAGAATATGTTTGATCTCCCATGTACAGAAAAAAAAAATGTTAGTGTTTCTAAGCAATGCAAAACATGCATATATATGCAGTAAACTTTCAATACAAATCATGCGTATGCTCTAAAACGTCTTTTTCGGTGAGAGTTAGATTTTGCATGCAATGTTAGAAGTACATGTAGCAGTCTCTAAAATTGTTTCTAACAATTGCACC
>JBOFSX010000057.1:0-7134 GCA_051651765.1 Anaeroplasmataceae bacterium
CGGCTAGCATTTAAAGCATGACTTCTTTGATTACCACAAGTTGTTGTTTTTCCTGTAATATAACATTTAGCCATAATTCTACCTCCTTATGTTGACAAATTACTTATACAAGCTTTAATTATTATACTATATAAATTATAAAAATCAATAGATATTTTGAAAATGTTTTATTATTGTATATATCTATTCTCATAACGCATTCCAATTTTGCATTAAATAAACTATTATCTTTAATGGGTTGTAATTCATCAATCGTAATAAAATTTATTCTATTACTTAATTAACATCAAATACTATAATTTAGATGAATAATATGTAAAAATGCAATGTAAACTATACTTTACATTGCATTTTTGGAACAATAATTTCCTATTATTTTCACAAAAAATGTTGATTTAATTGAAAAATATATTGATATTTCTTGAATTTTTATAATTATTACATTTCTTATATATTTTAATAATAAATGAATTTTATATTTTACATTCTACTTAATTGTGGTATAATTGTATGTAGTGATTTCTTGTAATAACACAACATACGTTGTTTACTAATATGAAGTTATAAAATTAAATGATAAGAAAACAAATTAGATATATATTTACTAATTTAAGTGGAGGGTACTTATGTCATTAGAAGTAATAGATAATAATTTACTTAAAAAAATGATTATGAATGGTGCAATAAATTTACGAAACCAACATAAAGAGATAGATCAATTAAACGTTTTCCCTGTTCCAGATGGAGATACAGGTACAAATATGCAAATGACGATGATGGCAGGAGTAAAAGAAATGTCAAATTGTCAATCTAGTTCTATAGTAGATAGCGCGAAAGCTTTATCAAGAGGATTATTAATGGGAGCTAGAGGTAATTCGGGTGTTATACTTTCTCAATTCTTTAGAGGAGTATATGTAGGTATGAAAGATATCAAAGAAAACTTCTTAACAGTTAATGATTTAATGAAGTGTTTAATCTCTGGTTATGAAGTTGCTTACAAAGCTGTTATGGAACCTGTAGAAGGTACTATTCTTACTGTTGTAAGAGAAGCTGCTGAATTATTAAAAAAACAAATCAAAAAAATTAAAGATATTGCATCTTTATTAAAAGAATATTTAACATTTTCTAAAAAATCTTTAGATAATACTCCTAATTTACTTCCTGTACTTAAAGATGCTGGTGTTGTAGATAGTGGTGGAGCTGGATTTGTTAAAGTTGTAGAAGGTATGTTAATGGCTCTTGAAGGAAATATGCTTGAGTCTGATATTAAATCAGTTGATCATGCTGTAGCCACTAACTATTCAGAGGTTGATATTAAATTTGCGTATTGTACAGAGTTTATAATCAATCTTAAAAATCAAAATTCTTTTAGCGAATCAGATTTAAAATCTCCTTTAAGTATTATTGGCGATTCTTTAGTTGTAGTTAAAGATGAAGATTTATGTAAAATTCACATTCATACAAATAATCCTGGACAAGTTTTAGAATTAGCTCAAAAATATGGTGATTTTGCTACTATTAAAATAGAAAATATGAAAATTCAACATAGCGAAATAGCACATGCTCTTCCTGTTGCTTCAAAACCTAAAAAAATTGGTATAATTGCTGTTTGTTTTGGTGATGGAATAAAAGAAACATTTAAAGAACTTGGTGTAGATTATATTATCGATGGCGGACAAACAATGAACCCACCAACAGAAGAGTTTGTTAAGGCGGTTAATGCTGTAAATGCTGAAAATATAATTATTATACCAAATAACTCAAATGTTATTCTTTCTGCTGAGCAAGCTGTCAAATTATGTGAAGATAAAGCTATAGCTGTATTAAAAACTAAGACTATTTCTCAAGGATATGCATCACTAATGGTATTTGACAGTAATTCTGATTTAGAATCTAATGTTGAAGAAATGATGGAAGCAATATCTAACACTAACACTGGAGAATTAACTTATGCTGTTAGAGATACAGAAATTAATGGTATAAAAATCAAATCTGGAGATCACATGGGCATTTTCAACGGTCAAATCGTTGTTTCTACTAAATCTAGACTTGAAGCGGGAAAAAAATTACTAGATAGCTGTATTAATCAAGACAGTTCAATTGTTACAATATTTTATGGAAAAGATGCAGACATTAAAGAAGTTAATGCTTTAAAATCTTATTGTGAAAAAACGAATAAAGATTTAGAAGTAGAAATTATCAATGGTATGCAAGATATATACTCATACGTTATTTCAGTAGAGTAAACTTAATAAACACTACATTTAAATATTAACAATGTAGTGTTTTTTTTAACAAAAAATATATTAGAAGAGGTAAATTATGAAAATAGCAATAGATGCAATGGGTGGAGACTATAATGTTGAAACTACAGTAATAGGTTCAATGAAAGCAGTAGCAGAATTTAAAGATATTGAACTAGTTTTATATGGTGATGAAGCTAAAATTACTCCACTTTTGACAAAAAAAGAGAGAATTACGATAGTTCATACTGAAAATGCTCTTGATATGGGTGAAAAAGACCCTGTTAAGGCAATAAGAAACAACAGAGATGCATCTCTTGTTTTAGCTTTAAAATCAGTTAAAAATGGTGAAAATGAAGCCGTTGTAAGTGCTGGACCAACTCAATGTATGATAGTTGGAGCACATTTAATTATTAAAAAAATGGAACAAATGAGTAGAGTTGCTCTTTGTCCAATTATTCCTTCATCAGATAAAAAAGGTAGAGTTTTATTAGATGTTGGTGCTAACATTGAATTAAAAGCTGAACATATTGAAGATTTAGCAGTTTGCGCTAGTATTGTTTGTAAAGAAGTACTTAATATTAAAAATCCTACTGTTGCTTTAATCAATATAGGTACTGAACCTGGTAAAGGTAGAGAAGTAGATGTTGAAGCATTTAACCTTTTAGAAGCAAATAAATTCATAAATTTTGATGGAAATGTTGAACCTAAAGGTATTTTAACATCAGATTCTAACATATTCATAACAGATGGTTTTACTGGTAATATAGTTCTTAAAACCCTTGAAGGAACAGCAAAAACAATGGGAAAAATGTTAAAACAAGAGATTTCAAGCTCATTATCAGGTAAAATAGGTTACTTATTTATGAGAAAAAATCTAAAACGTTTTTCAAAAAGACTAGATGCATCAGAAATTGGTGGGGCAATGATTTTAGGAATTAAAAATCCTGTAATTAAAGCTCACGGAAGTAGTGATGCATATGCATTTTTTAATGCGATTAGACAAGCAAGATCTATGGTATTAAATGATGTTATCAACAAGGTAATGAACGTATTACCTAAAAAGGAAGATTAAAATATGAAAATAGAAGAATTAGAACAAAAGCTAGGTCTAAAATTTAATAATAAATCAATTTTAATAGAAGCTTTAACTCATTCTTCTTATTCTAATGAAAACAATACTCCTTGTAATGAAAGGTTAGAGTTTCTAGGTGATGCAGTCCTTGAGTTATCAATGAGTAAGTATTTACACACACACACTAAATTTGATGAGGGTGTAATGACAAAAAAAAGAGCTCAAGCAGTCAGAGAAGAAGCTTTAGTGATTTATGCTGATCACTTAGACCTTAATAATTATCTACTATTAGGTATGGGTGAAATTCAAACTAATGGAAAATATAAGTCTTCTATTATAGCTGATGCATTTGAAGCTATTATGGGAGCTATTTTCACTGAATTTGGGTTTGATAAAGCTTATGATTCTTTTTTTAAACTTGTAGTACCATATCTTGAAGAAATACTATCTATAAAAGATTATAAATCATTATTTCAAGAGCTAGTACAAGCAGATAAACGAAGTGTAAAATATGAAATTACTAATAAAATAGGTCCATCTCACAATACTACTTTTGAAGCTGTTGTATTTATGGATTCTATAATTATGGGTAAAGGTACAGGTAAAACAAAAAAAGAAGCAGAACAAATGGCTGCTAAAAAAGCACTTGAAAAAAAGGCTAGCATGTAGGTGAGATTATGCAATTAATAGAATTATTTAATCAAGATTTACTAGATTATAATAAACTAATAGTAAGAAATTATAAAAAATTAGACATCAACGAAATAGATATGGTTTGTTTAATTCGAATTTTAGAAACTTATCGTTTAAATAAGAAAATTAAAATCCAGAAATTTGTTAATGAAACAGGTCTGTCTAAAAAAGAGGTAGAAACATCATTACATAATCTCATGACAAAAAAACTATATAATATTAACATAGGAAAAGATAAAGACGGTAAAGGATGCGAGCAAATTTGCTTATACAATTTATTCGAAACTTTAGAAAATATTATCTCTTATAAAGACGAATCAGAAAATTCATTAATAGATACAGAAATATCAAAAACAATTCAATTGTTAGAATCTGAAATGAATAGACCATTGTCCAATTTAGAGTTTGATGTAATTTCAGATTGGTTTAAAAATTTTAATGTAACTTATGATTATTTAAAAGAAATAATAGTTAAGTATGTTAAACAAGGAAAACTTGTTTTAGGTAATATAGAAAAAGAAATAATTAGAACCGAAAATAAAAAATATAATACAAAACCAATAATAGATGAAGCTACAGCTAAAAATCTAGAAGCATTAGATAAGTTATTTAATATGAAAAAACAATAATGGAACATATATTAATTTATGATATTTTAAAGAATTATATAAAAGAATATGAATGTGAATTAAATTATTCTAATCATTTCGAATTGCTTTGTGCAGTAATGCTAAGTGCACAAACAACTGATAAGCAAGTTAATAAGATAACGATTGAATTATTTAAAAAATTTCCAAATCCTAAAAAATGATGGATGCCGATATCAATCAACTAATAAAAATAATCACACCAATTGGACTAGCTAAAACTAAATCAAATAACCTTAAAGAATTATCAAAGGATTTAGTTAATCTATTTGATTCAGTTGTTCCTAATAACCTTGAGTCATTAACAAAACTTAAAGGTGTAGGAAGAAAGACAGCAAACGTCGTGCTTGCTATTGGTTTTAATATCCCAGCATTACCTGTTGATACACACGTTTCGAGAGTATCTAAAATATTAGGTTTATCTAACGAAAGTGATACTGTTGAAAAAATAGAAAATACTTTAATGAATCTATATGATAAAGATAAATGGATTGAAATACATCACTTATTATTATTTTTTGGAAGATACACATGTCTAGCTAAAAGCCCTAAATGCGACATATGTCCATTAACTTCATACTGTCTTATAAAAAAAAGAACTTAATTGTTCTTTTTTTTATTCTAATTTGGAATATCATTTGTTTTTCAAATTTATTTCATCCTATTATTCAACTATTATGGGGGGGTATTTTTATGAATAGTTTTGTGTTTGATGAATTAGATGTATCAAGCTTTTATAAAACAATAGGATCTGAATTAAAACATAAAAGAAAACAGTTTAAAATGAGCTTAGAAGAGGCTTCAAATGATATTTGCTCTATATCATACTTATGTAAAATAGAAAGAAACTCTATATTACCTAATGATGATATATTAAGAAAAATTAGTAATAGACTAGGATTTAGTGAAAACGAAATAGATTCACTATTTAATCTAAATACTTTGCTAGATGATGTAATAGAAAGTATATATAAAGAAGATTATTTGAATCTTACTAATATTCAAATAAATGTTACTAACTTTAATAACTATAAAGCTAAATTAATAATTATTGCTGACAAACTATTTAATAAAAAAAATGATAATACATCTATTTTAATAACTGATATATATAATTTAATCAAATCATTATCAGATGAAGATAAGTGGCTAATAATGTATTTTAAAAGTATAGATTATTTTAATAAACAGAATCATTTTGAATCTATTAAAATACTTATAAAATTAAACAAGGAAAAAGTAATTAATAGTACATTAGTTTTACTAATAGAAGATCTGATTTTAAAAAACTTGTTTTATTTAAATTCACAAAATTACATATATCACTCTAATGCTTTACTTAATAAATATATTGTAAAATTAGAATATAAAAAAATTGAGAATATATACTTTTATCAATCATTGTTTTATATAAAAAATGATAGAATAAATGAATTTATAAATAAATACAATTCACTTAAAGCTAGTAAATATAAATGTTCTCTTGATTACATAAATAAACTTATTTTTAATAACTATGATGTAATTAAAAAAGAAGAAGAGGATATATATTTTTATAAACTAATTTATTATCTAAAATTTGATAAAGATTATTATGATTCACTCATATTGAATTCAACTAAAATATCATTTAATTTAAAGCAAACTCTGTATTTGAAATTTCTTACATTAGAGTATAACAAATCCACAATGGATAAAAACATACTTTTACTAGAAACTTACTATGAAGAAGCTATAAACTTATCTGATATGTACTTAGTAAATATAATTTCAAAAAAACTATGTAAAAGCTTAGTAGATAACGCACATTATAAAAAAGCATACTATATAAGAGAAAAAGTAAATGATTTAATAGAGGATGTTAGAATAATTGATAGTAGTCTACTATAGATTTAATGGAAAAGATAAGTATGCGTATATAACAAACAATAAAATAATAGATAAATCCATATATACTAACAATAAATATATATGTAAACATTTGTATAAACTAAATAAAGATATTATTAATATAACTAATATTAAAAATAAAACTATAGAAGATACAATAATCCTATCAATATATTTTAGTAATTTAAAATAGATTACTATATTTATTGATAGGAGGTATTTATGAAAAAATTAAAACTATTAGCAATGACAATATTAATATCAATACTATTACTATTTAGTAAAACAATACATGCAAATACAGCTACTCAAACATTTGCATGGACTAACACATATATAACAGTTCCACTATATAGCAGTATATTTGACTACTCTAATCTACCAACAGCAAAACTAATTAGAGGTGGAGTAGTAGTTGATTCGCCAGTTACTTATCTTAGAGGGGATAATGTAAATACTCTAGGAAGTATAGACACACATACAGTCGGTAAACACCTTGTAAAATATACAGCTATATGTGAAGGATTAGAAAGTTATGTTACTATAACTTTTCATATTGTATCAATAGATAATGAAGCACCTATCG